>DATCVD010000019.1:0-5939 GCA_036567125.1 Pyrinomonadaceae bacterium
GCCGCGCGGCAACGCGCGACTTCACGGCCTCCCCGCCGCGCGGCTGCTAGACTTCCTCCCGGCGCTCCTGCTCGCGCCGCTCCTCGTCTCGACCGCGACGGCGCGCGCCACAGCTTCCCCCACGCCGCAAAATCCGGCGGCCCGCACGTCGCCCGACAAACTCGCCCGCCTCCGTCAGCGACTTCAGGAAAAGCTGGACGAGCTGCACCGCGGGGGTAGCTTCCCCGGCGCGACCGCCGGCGTCGCGCTCGAAGGCGGCGCTCACTTCGGCCTCGCCGTCGGGTTCTCCGACCGCGAGGCGAAGCGCCCGATGACGCCGGACGACCTGATGCCGCAAGGCAGCGTCGGCAAGACCTACGCGGCGGCCGTCGCGCTGCAACTCGTCGGCGAAGGCAGGATCGACTTAGACGCTAAGATCGAAAAGTACCTCGGCCGCGAGGCGTGGTTCCCGCGTCTGCCGAACGCGCGCGACATCACCGTCCGCATGTTGATGAACCACACGAGCGGGCTGGTGCGCTACGAGTTCAAGGAGCAGTTCACCAAAGATTTAACGGCGCAGCCCGACAAGGTCTGGAAGCCGGAGGAACTCGTCGCCTACGTCCTCGACACGGCCGCGCCCTTCGCCGCCGGCAAGGGTTGGGACTACTCGGACACGAACTACATCGTGCTCGGCATGATCATCGAGCGCGTCGCCAAGTCGTCCTACTACGAGCAGGCGCGGAAGCGTCTGTTGAGTCCGCTGAAGCTTACGCGCACCGTCCCGTCCGACGGCCGCACGATCCGCGGCCTCGCGCAAGGGTACGCCGGCGCGAACAACCCGTTCGGCGGCGCGGACGCGATGATCGAGGGCGGGCGATTCCGGATCAACCCGCAGTTCGAGTGGACGGGCGGCGGCATGGCCTCGACGACCGAAGACCTCGCGCGCTGGGCGAAGGCCCTGTACGAAGGGCGCGCCGTCCACCCGTCGCTGCTGCCCGCGATGCTCGAAGGCGTGCCGGCGCGCCTCGGCCCGGAGGCGAAGTACGGCCTCGGCGTCATCATCCGCCCGTCCGCGCTCGGCACGACCTACGGCCACAGCGGCTTCTTCCCCGGCTACGTCACCGAGATGGTTTACTTCCCGCGCCTCAGGGCGGCGGTGGCCGTGCAGATCAACACGAGCGTCCCGCGCTCGACCGGCAAACCGCTCTACCGCTTCGCCGTCGAGCTGGCCGAAGTCATCTCGCAGGAGACGGGCGCGGGCGTCGAGCCTGACGCGGCGAAACCCGCCGCGCCGCGAAATTAGTCCGCCCCGCACGCCTACCCCACGAGGCGCACGAAGACGGTCACGGACGCGTCTTTTCGTGTAAACCCCCGGCCGCGCCCGCCCGGAAAACCCCCGATATTCCAACAGTTAAGGCCGACGAGCGCGCGGCACGGCGGTTGTAAAAGAGAACCCCGTGCGGCAGGCCGCGACTCTCGGACGGGAACTGACGGCGGCGGCTGCGGCGCAAAAGTTTTTCGGCTTGACGAAAGGTTCGGACGAAGATGCAGAGAGTTTTCAAAAGTCTCGGTTCGGCCCCCAAGTTATTCGCGCTCTGCGCGCTGCTCGTCGTCGCGTTCGCGCCGGGCGCGGCGGCGCAGGGCCGCGGGGGGATTGAGCGGATGGGCGGCGACCTCGTCAACCTAGAGGTCAGCGAGATCACGCTCGAATCGATTGACTTCCGCGACCAGACGGCGAACCTGAGCGTCGGCCTCGACACCAAGACGCCGCTGCCCGTGAGCCTGAAGGATTTCGACTACCGGCTCTCGCTCTTCGACAGCGAAATTATTCAGGGCCGGCACGACGGTACTTTCCGTGTCGGCGGCCGGCGCGGCGCGCGCGTGAACCTGCCCGTGACGGTCAACCTGCGCTCGATCCCTTCGGTCGTCTGGAACGCCTTCAGCAACCGCGGGCAGGTGCGCTACCAACTCGACACGGCCTTCACGCTCCCGCTCTTCGTCTTCGAGCGCCGCTTCGACAAGAGCTTCGACGGCGAAGTCCCCCTGCGCTCGCTCGTCGACGCGGCGACCATCTTGCGCGCCAGCCGCGGCGGCGGCACGCGCTGGGGCGACGTGCTGCCGCGCGTCTGGTGAGCCGGCGCGGAATAGAACGAACGCATCAGGCGGCATAACGAGGGCGGGGACGTTCGCGCGGGCTAACCTAAAAGCCGCACGCGAGCGTCCCCGCCCTCGGAGTTTTTTCGTCGCGCCTTGCAAGTTTCGCGGCCGCGACACGAAAGTTACTCGGTCGTGACTTGCGGCCGGCCGCGCTTAAGCAACCGGGAAGCGCAACGCCGACTCTCAAAACTGGGCCGGCGATTTTCCGCACCGCGCGCGGAGACGGCGAAACCGTCTCCGCGCGCGTGCGCGTAATTTCGACGCCGGGCGTTAGAATAGGGAGCGACCGAGGTCAAGACGCTTTGCTGATCAAGAAGAACCCGGACGACGTGCTGTCGAGCGAGATCACGGACGAGCGCCTGTTCTTCAACCGGCGCAACTTCATCCGCGCGGCGGCCGTCGCCGCCACCACCGCCGCCACCGGCCTCGTCTACCGCCGCTTCGCCGTCCCCGACCCCGTCGGCGCGCAGGCCGGCACGGAACTCTCCGGCGTGCAAACGGGCGGCCCGACCACGCTCCTGCCGGGCGAGGGCGTCACCCCTTTTCAGGACATCACGAACTACAACAACTTCTTCGAGTTCACGACCGACAAGACGGGCGTGGCGCGCGTCGCGCGGAACTTCCAGACGCGGCCGTGGGCCGTCGAAGTCGGCGGACTCGTCCAGCGCCCGCGCACGTTCGACATCGACGATCTCACCCGGCTCGCGCCGCAGGAGGAGCGCGTCTACCGCTTCCGCTGCGTCGAGGGCTGGTCGATGGTGATCCCGTGGGTCGGCTTCCCCGTGGCGAAACTTCTGTCCGCGGTCGAGCCGCTAGGCTCCGCCAAGTACGTCGCCTTCGAGACGCTCCACGCGCCGTCGCGGATGCCGGGCCAGCGCACGTCCGTTTTGGAGTGGCCTTACGTCGAGGGGCTGCGGCTCGACGAAGCGCTGCACCCGCTGACGATCTTGGCGACGGGGCTTTACGGGAAGTCGCTGCTGCCGCAGAACGGCGCGCCCGTGCGTCTGGTCGTCCCGTGGAAGTACGGCTTCAAGAGCATCAAGTCGGTCGTCAAGATCAGCCTGACGGCCGAGCCGCCGCCCTGCACTTGGAACGCCTACGCGCCGCACGAGTACGGCTTCTACTCGAACGTGAACCCCAACGTCTCGCACCCGCGCTGGAGTCAGGCGACCGAGCGGCGCATCGGCGAGTGGGGCCGCCGCGACACCCTGCTCTTCAACGGCTACGCCGAGCAGGTCGGCGGGCTGTACGCGGGGCTGGACTTGCGGAAGAATTTTTAGCGCGGAGACTTTAGGGAAGTGGCCGACGACGCGATCAAAGGTTTGACGGTTGACGTGAAGTTCGCGCGCTTCCTCGTCCTCGTCAACGCGCTCGTCCCGCTCGCGCTGCTCGCGTGGGACGGCTACCACCACCGGCTCGGCGCGAACCCGCCGGAGTTCGCCACGCGCGCCACGGGCGTGCTCGCGCTCGTCTTCATCCTCTTGACGCTCGTCGTCACGCCGCTCAGGCGGCTGACCGGCGCGAACTGGCTCGCGAAGTTCCGGCGGATGCTCGGCCTGTTCGCCTTCTTCTACGCCTGCCTCCACCTGCTCGCCTATTCTTGGTTCGACAAGGTGTTCTCCGCCTCGGACATCCTGCGCGACGTGGCGGCGCGGCCGTTCATCGCCGTCGGGATGGCGGGCTTCCTGCTCCTGCTCCCGCTCGCGGCCACTTCGACCGCGGGCATGATCCGCCGACTCGGCGGACGCCGCTGGGCGCGCCTCCACAAGCTGACTTACGTCGCGGCCGCCGCAGGCGTAGTCCACTACTGGATGCTCGTCAAGGCCGACGCGCGCGTGCCCCTCGCCTTCGCCGCCGCGCTCGCCGTGCTGCTCGGCTACCGAATCTTCGCCGCGAGGTCGAACGCGCGGCGAAAGGGGCAGGCGGCCGCCGCCGCGGCAGAGTAACAACGTACACCGCAACGCCGGCGCGGACTCCCGATTCGCGCGCCCGCCCCGCCGCCCGCGACTTCCGCGCGGGACTCAACCGTTTGTCAGGACGAAATCGAGGACGATGGGGTCGTGATCGGAGAGCGGCCCGCCGTCGTCGTCGCGCAAGTCCCCGACGACGCGGGGCGGGTGGTCGCCCGCCGCGGTGAGGCCGCGGCCGGCGAACCAGTCGAGCTTGAGCGAGCAGCGGCCTTCGTTCTTGGCGAGCGCCCAGTTGATGAACCAGAAGCACCACTGCGGAACCCACTCGCCGAGGTTGGCGTGGGCGGCCAGATCGTCGGCGTGGTAGTGGAGCGTGCCCGCGCCGGGCGCGTTCAGCTCGCGCCAGCTAAAACCCCGCCGCTCGATCTCGCGGAACAGGCCGCGCTCGAACCAGCGTTCGGGGTGCGGGTAGTGGACGCGCATCACGCGGCGCACGCCCATCAGCACGCGGCGGAAGAAGCCGACGATGGAGTAGGCCGCGCGGCTCGCGTTGTAGGTCGTCGTGTTCCAGTCGCCGCCGACGAGCGCGGGCAGTTCGGGGCGGAGCGACGCGAGGTGCGCGAGCACGATCGCCATCTGGCGCTGCCGGTGGCGCTGCGACGAGTGCGCGTCGAGGTGGACGCTGACGACGCGGAACGCTCCCGACGGGTGAAGGACTTCGGCGACGACCGCGCGTTGACTGCCGAGTCGTTTCTCCTTGCCGCGCATCTTGTCCTTGCCGTTCGGGAGCGCGAGCGAGTGCGCCGCCCGAAGCGGCCAGCGCGAGAGCACCGCGTTGCCGTGCAGCGCCAGCGTGTTCTCGCCCTCGGCGCGCGCCTCGAAGCCGCTGCCCTTGTTCAAGGCGACGTAGCAGGGCGCGAACGCGTAGTTCAACTTCAGCGAACGGGCCAGCTCGCGCGCGACGAAGCGGTTGCCCGTGCGCGCCATGCCGTGATCGAGTTCGGTCAGCAGCAGCACGTCGCTCGCGCCGATGTCGGCGTGCGTCGAGAGCGCGCGCGTGATGCCGTCGAGCCGCTTGCCGCGCTCGATGTTCCAAGCCGTCGCGCGGATCGTTCGGGGGTGATTTGCGAGGCGGGCCGCGCCGTCCGCGAAGTGCTCGCAGGCGACGCCGTTTAAGATGCGCTCGATTTCGGGCCGGAGTCGCGCGTAGAGCGCGGAGGCGCGCAGCTCGCGCGTCGAGTCGAAGCGCGCGAGGGCGGGGAAGTGCGGCGCGAGTGCGTGGTCGAAGACGGGGGCGCGCCCGTCGGCGTTTGCCGCGCCGCCGGGCGCGTCGTCCGTTGGTGTGATGACCGCTTGGCTCAAAGCGCGTGAGATGTTACAGGCGCGCGGGCGCGTCGATCAAATCGGGGCGCGGGCAGGGACTTCTAAATCGTCTCCGGGCCGCGTCCGATCCGCATTTTATCGGCGGGGTGCGTTTTTAACTTCGCGCGGCGCGACGCCAGACGGACGACTCGCCCTCGGCGCGGACGAGCGCGGCGACCTCGCGGTAGGCCGCGGCGTAGAGAGAGCGCGTCTCGGCGGCCGAGGCGGGGCGCGCGAGGCGGGCTTCGAGTTCGTCGAGCGAGAGTTTCTGTTGCGGGGCGTGGCGCGAGAGCTGGCGGCCCTCGCCGGCGAAGTGCGCGGCGAGTCCTTCGGCGAGCCAGCGCGGGGCGCGGTTGCGCGAGAGCGCGGAGACGACGACGTGCGCCAGCTCGTGGCGGAGCGTCTGGGGCAGGATGCGGCGGCGGCCGAGCGCGGAGAGCGGCTGTAGCTCGACACGCGCGCCGCGCGTGGCGGCGGCGACCCATGCGGGCTGGCCCGTCGCGGCGACGAATTCCCCGGTCGTCTCGTGCG
>DATCVD010000020.1:0-8233 GCA_036567125.1 Pyrinomonadaceae bacterium
CGTCATCCACACCTTCCTCCGGTTTGTCACCGGCAGTCTCTCTAAAGTGCCCAACTTAATGCTGGCAACTAGAAACGTGGGTTGCGCTCGTTGCGGGACTTAACCCAACATCTCACGACACGAGCTGACGACAGCCATGCAGCACCTTGCACTCTGTCTGGTTTTACCCAGAAGGCCCTGTCTCCAGGGTTGTCAGAGGCATTCTAGCCTAGGTAAGGTTCTTCGCGTTGCGTCGAATTAAACCACATGCTCCACCGCTTGTGCGGGTCCCCGTCAATTCCTTTGAGTTTCACACTTGCGTGCGTACTCCCCAGGCGGGATGCTTAAAGCGTTAGCGACGGCACCCGGGGACTTTATTACCCCGGACACCAAGCATCCATCGTTTAAGGCCAGGACTACCGGGGTATCTAATCCCGTTCGCTCCCCTGGCTTTCGCGCCTCAGCGTCAGTGTCGGCCCAGCAACCCGCCTTCGCCGCAGGTGTTCCTCTCGATATCTACGCATTTCACCGCTACACCGAGAATTCCAGTTGCCCCTTCCGCACTCTAGCACGACAGTATCACTTGACCGCTCCGGGTTAAGCCCGGAGATTTCACAAGTGACTTGTTGCGCCGCCTACGCGCCCTTTACGCCCAGTAAATCCGAACAACGCTTGCTCCCCCCGTATTACCGCGGCTGCTGGCACGGAGTTAGCCGGAGCTTACAAATGGTACCGTCATCATCGGAGGTATTAGCTCCGACTTATTCTTCCCATTCTTGTGAAGTTTACATTCCGAAAAACTTCATCCTTCACGCGGCGTTGCTGGGTCAGGCTTTCGCCCATTGCCCAAAATTCCCGACTGCTGCCTCCCGTAGGAGTCTGACCCGTGTGTCAGTGTCAGTGTGGCCGACCGCCCTCTCAGGCCGGCTACAGATCGTTGCCTTGGTAAGCCGTTACCCTACCAACTAGCTAATCTGCCGCGAGCTTCTCTTCAGGCGCGAGGCCATTGCTGGTCCCCCGCTTTAACAACTGTCACCATGAGGTGCCGCTGCATCATGCGGTATTAGCAGCCGTTTCCGGCTGTTATTCCCCACCCGAAGGCAAATTACTCACGTGTTACTCACCCGGACGCCACTCTACTCGTCCCCCGAAGGGGACTTTCGCGTTCGACTTGCATGTCTGAGGCACGCCGCCAGCGTTGATTCTGAGCCAGGATCAAACTCTCGTTAGATTTTGATTCTGGAACATTATCGTTACTGGTTGAAAGTATCCGATAATGACTCTTCTCGAGTTTTGGCGTGCGGGCTTTATCGCCCGGCACGTTGCTCTCAAAGGTCTTTTCTAGGACACGCTCTATCTAGTTTTCAAAGATCGCTTCGTTTTCAATGTATCCGGATTTAGATGCTCCGGATTCATTCTCGTTGCCCGACAGGCGACTTTTTCTCGCCGCAAGCAAAACGTGACTTTAAACCACCACGTCCGCTTTGTCAAGCGCGTCAGAGTTTGACGCGTCCGACCGCGCTAGCGTTGCCAAGCTCGCCAAACTTTTCAACCGACCCAGTCCCTTATTGTCGGGCCGGAATCAGATGAGCGGCTTGGCGGGTTGGTTGCTTATCGAACCGCAAAATTTTGCGGACGAAATAGCCGCCCCCTTCACGTTAAAACTCTTGAAAGAGAAGCGGCTCGCTAACGCGCTTTTGTTTGCCGAGATGTCAACCGCCGTTTCAGGCGAAAGGGCATTATAGGCATTCTCGACGGAATGTCAACTGCCCCGGCGAAAATTTTTCGGGGCCGATTTCTCAGGTCTAAATCTGCGCCGGCAATCTCGAAAATACTCGGAAGTAACCATGCGGCCGTCTCATTTCCTCTTGGCTTCCGTCGGCAACGGCCCTTGCGGCTCGACTTTCAGGTGGCCGCGGTCGTCCCTGTAGGTCTTGAAGCGGTACTCCTTAACTTCCGCCCCGTCCTCGGCCCTGATTGAGAAAACCTTCGCGGCGTCGCTGCTCTCTTCGACACGGAGCGGCAGGCGGCCCCGCAGGTCGCGGCTGCGGTAGGCGGTGTAGTGCTCCTGCCGCGTCTTGTCGTAGCCGAGGACGTAAATCCGGTCGAAGTCAGGCTCGTCGGCCGCGCCCTGCTGCTCGGCCGCGGCCTTCTCCAAAATCACCCAACTGCCGGGCTGGACTTCTTTACTTTTGTCTTGGCCCTCGGCCGAACCGTTCGCCTCCACGTTGTCGAGCCTCTGCCACGCGACGAACTCGCGTCCCGTGCGGTAGAAGATGATATCGCTCGGAACCGTCAACTCGACCTGCTTGCCCAGCACCCAGCCGGCCGGCGCGGGCGAGGTCGTCGCGGCCAGACGCACCTTGTACCAGAGTTCGTTCGGCTCCTCCTGCACCTTCGCTTGCTCGTCGCCCGTGCCGCGCCGGGCGTTCCCCTGCGGCGCGGAGCCGGCCTTCGGCGCGTCGTCGCTCTCGGTGGCCTCGGAGGACTTCGGCTTGGGCACGCGCTTCCAGCCGACGATCTCGAAGCTCGCGCCGGTCTCAAGCTTGAGCAGAATGTTTTCGTTGTTGCTGCGGTCGGGCGAGTAGCGCAGGTTCGAGCTGGCGCGCAGTTGGCCCGTGGCCTGCGCCGGCACGCCCTTGTCTTCTTCGGCGAGGCGGACTGAGCGTTCGAGCACCTCCTGCGGCATCACGTTGCGCGACTCGATCCAGCCCTCGGTGTTCTCGGCGTCGTGACGTCGGACGAGAAGCCAGCGCTCGCCGTTCTCCGCCGTCATCGAGTCGATGATGTCAACCTGATCGCCGCGCAGGACTTCCGACAGGTCGGCCGCGACGATGGCGGTAGAACTCCTGATCTGTGCGCGGCGCGCGATGATAACGCCTGTGCTGCGCTCGCCGGCGAAGGTCTTGCAGCCGGCGGCCGCGAAGGCGGCGAGCAGCGCGCAGCAGAGTGCGAGCAGTTTGCGGCTCAAACGCGCGCCGTCGGTCGGGGAAGAATTATTCGCGTGACCGGAAAGATTGGGGTGATCGAGATTCATCGACGTGGCACTTCGCGGAGACGGGGACTGCCAGCGCGCGGCTCGGCGTTAGACGCTTGAGACGCATTCGTCGCCGCGCGCGGCGGGGCTAATTGTAACCGATCTGACGTAGCAACGCCCGTTGCGACCCGCTCAAAGATTCCGAGACGATGATGCGCGTCCGTCCCTGACCCGTGATGACATTCAGCCCGTGAGGGCGCAGTTCTTCGGCGAGATCGATCCTATGGACGCTTCTGACGTAGCGCCGTGTGAAATCCGTCTCGGCGGCGAGCGCGGCCTCTAATGCAGCGGTGACGGCGGTGTTGCCGTCGGCCGTTGCCGTGGAAGTCGAGTTGCGGCGGAACAGGTCGCGCAGCGCGTCGTCGAGCGTGCGCTTACCGTTGGTGCGCCGGCGCAGTTCGAGGTCGTAGAGGAACGCGACCAACGCGCCCTTGTGATAGACGAGCGCGTTCGAGCCGCTCCAGCGCCGCGACGAGGCGTCGAGCAGCGACAGGTTGTCGCGCGCCGCCTCGCGCCGGTAGCTGTCGTAAGTGCGGGCGAGCGCGTCGAGGTGGTCGTTGAAATTCTGATGGCCGAGGCGGACGCCGACGCGGAGCGACTGATAGACGGCGAAGCCTTCGTAGAACCAGTCGTAGTCGCCGGACAGGGCGAGGCCGTTCGGAACCCAGAGGTGAAAGAGTTCGTGCGCGAGCGGCCCGGCGAGGCGCGCGAGCGCGGACTGCCGCGTCGGCGCGCGCCCGATGAGCAAGGTCACGGTTCGGCCGCGCGCCTCCGCGCTCCATTGGCTCGCGGCCGAGGGGCGCGGGTGCGGCGCGATGATGACGGTCGGGTCTGCGCCGGGCGCGCCGCCGAACGAGCGCGCGTGCTCGTTGAAAATCTGTGTGGCGATCTCGACCGCTTCCCCGTCCTCGAACGGCCAGTCGCCCGCGAAGGCGACGCTCAGTTCCGCGCCGCGGACTTTCGCGCGTTGCTCCCGCACGTTCGGCCCGACGAGGAAGACCGCAGATGCGGCGTCTCCGACTCCGAACGTGCCGGGCGCGGTGACGGGCGGCGCGGTCGTCTGCCAGCCGCGCGGCGGGATCAGGTGCAGGCGCGCGCGGCCGTGCGGGAGCGGCAGCAGATCGCCCGTCATCAGCAGCCCGTGTGTCGGCGTCAGCCAAGAGACGTGCGCGGCGTTGTTGTTGTCGGCGGGCGGATCGAGTCTGACTTCGTAGGCGAAGCGGGCCGCGGGGCGCGCGGCCTCGTACTCGCCGGGCGCGAGCTTGCGCACGGGCACGGGCGATTCGCGTTCGTCGGCGAGCGAGAAGTTTTCGACGCGCTCCGCCAGCCCCAGCATCCCGGCGTGGGCGTTGCGGAACGACCACGCGGTTGCCGGCGCGTTGCGCCGCCCCTGAATTTTCACGCGCGGCGGCGCGAGCGAAACGACTTCAATCGACGCTTCGACGCTCCGGGCCTTCGCTTCGACGGTTTGCGCCTTCGCGCAGACGGGGAGGGCGGCGACGGCGAGCAGCAAACAGATCAGTTTGCGCCGCGCCGCGCCGCCCCCGCGAGTCAGTGTCATCGAGTTTCGGATGTTCTACGTTCCCGCTGTTCGTTCGCGTGCTTAGAAGACCCTGACAGTGTAAGTGAACCTGACGCCGCGGCCTATCTCCGGCGCGAGGTCTTTGATGAAGGAGAGGTGGTTGCGGTAGACGCGGTCGCCGAGATTGTAGGCGTTGACCGAGAAGATGTGCGCGAGGTGCGTGCGCGCCAGCGAGTAGGAGGCGATCAGGTTGAAGAGCGCGTAGCCGGGCGTGCGCGTCTCGGTCGTGAAGATTTCGTTCTGGTCTTTGACGAGCACGGCTTCGGGCCGGAGGCTGAAATTCCGGTAGCGCCAGTCGAAGCCGACGCGGCCGCGCATCGGCGGGATGCGCGGGAGCGGCGTGCCCGCGTCTTTGAGTTCGGCGTCGACGGCGTCGAAGTTGAGGTTCAGGAAGAAGTCTTCGCGCAGGCCGATGTCCGCGCCGAGTTCGACGCCGGCGAAGCGGCTGTCGGCTTGCAGGTAGGCCGCCTCGATCAGCCCCTCTTGCAGCTCGCCCGTGGGCGCGAGGAAGACGAAGTCGCGCAGGCTGTAGCGGTAGAAGTTGGCCTCGGCGCGGACGCGTTTCGTCGAGTGGCGCAGCGAGAGCTCAAGCCCGTCGCTGCTCTCGCGCGTGAGCGCGGGGTTGCCGACCTCGAACGTGAGGTTCCCGACGTGCGGGCCGTTGTTGTAGAGCTCTTCGAGCGCGGGCGCGCGGTACGAGTGCGTGTAGTTGAAGACGAGCGCGCCGCCGGGCCAGAGCGCGAAGCGGACGCCGGCCGCGCCCGACAGGCCCGTGAACGAGCGCGCGGGCAGGCCCTGCGGTTCGTAGCCGTTGTGCTCGACGCGGCCGCCGAACTGGAAGCGGACGCGCTCGAAGTCCAGCTCCTGAAGCGCGAAGGCGGCGAACGAGTTCTGATCGACGGGCGGGGCGAGCGTCTCCTCGCCGACGGCCTCGTAGTCGCGCAGGAAGCCGGAGAAGCCGAAGCTGCCGGTCAGGCGGCCCGTCTTCTTCTGAGTGAAGACGCCGCGGTAGAGGAACTGTTTGTTGTTGAAGACGGTGCCGACCTCGTCGCCCTCAAGCTCGCGGTGCTGGTAGTCGCTGTAGTTGAGGTTGAGCGTGAAGGAATCGACGAAGCGGCCGGTGTCGCGCAGGCCGCCGTTGAAGCGCAGCTCGTGGCGGCGCATCGCCAGATCGATGCCCTCTTCCCCGCCCTCGAACAGCTCGGCGAAGGGGACGCCGTAGCGGCGGTTGTCGTAGCTGTAGCTCGTGCTCAGGAAAGCCTTGTCGGCGTAGTAGCCGAGGCCGCCGGTGCCGCCCGCGGCGCGCGTCTTTGAATTCGGCACGCGGCCGAGCGGCGTGTCGTAGTCGCCGGTGCGCTGGCCCGTGCCGCTCGCCCAGAACATGAAGCGGCCCGCGCCGTGCTCGACGCCGCCGCTCATGCCGGCTTGGCCGTTGGTCGTGCCGCCGAGCGCGGTGAAGTAGCCGCGCGTGCCTTCGTGCGCGTAGTCGTGGCCGGTGATGGCGTTGACGACGCCGCCGATGGCGTTCGAGCCGTAGAGCAGCGTGGCCGGCCCTTTGAGGACTTCGAGCCGTTCGAGTTGCAGCACGTCAACCGGCTCGCCGTGATCGCCCGACTGCGAGCTGAGCGAGCCGGTGCGCGCGCCGTCTTGGAGGACGAGCACGCGGTCGCCATCGAAGCCGCGGATGACGGGGCGCGAAGAGCCGGGGCCGAAACTGCGCTTCGCCACGCCCGGCTCCTTCTCCAGCACTTCGCCGATTGAAGGGTGGCTCTCCTCGACGAGCCGCAGGGTGTCGAGCGTCGTGACGGACTGGAACGCCTGAAAGACGGTCTGCTCCGTGCCCGAAGCGGTGACGGTGACCTCTTCTTTCAAGCCGGAGATTTTCAGTCGGAAGTCGGCCGCGGCGGTCGCGCCCGGCGTGACCCTGACCTGCAACGTCGCGTCGGGGAAGCCCTCCATGTGCGCGAGCAGGGTGTAGGTTCCGGGCGGGATTTGCGTCAGCTCGAAGACGCCTTCCTCGTCCGTTTCGGTCGAGCGGCGCAGCTCGACTACGGTCACGATGACGTTGTGCATCGGCCGGTCGTTGTCGGCCAGAGTGATCTTCCCGCGGATCGTTCCGGTGGCCTGCGCGCGCGCCGCCGCCGGCAGAAATAGGGCGATCAGTAAACTGACGATCAGACTTCTTCTTAACATTGCACGCTCCCTCGATGAAGGCCGAAAACTTTTGGAAGCGGCGTCGGCCTGCCGGCACACGTGCCGGGCGACGCTCGCGCTGTTTTCGCAAGCGCCCGCCGCGGCGATGCCCGTTCATAAACTCTCGGCCGGCCTCGTCGTTAACGACGGAGGCCGGAGGCGCTGTTGCGACGCGGAGGAGTTCTGAATAAGCGGGCGGCGCGGCCGTCAGTAGTCGGCGGCGCGGCGGGCTGGCGTTCTCAGGAGCACGGCGGGGCGCGGCCGGAGGAGGCGACGGTCGGCGTCGAGCGGGGAGCGTCAGCCGCGGCCGACTCGACGAGGAGCCAGTGTAACGGCGGCGAGAAGGCGACGGGGGCGGAGTTGCCGAGGCCCGTCGAGAGGCTGCGTTGCAGCCGGCAGAGAAGGCACTGCGCGTGAGCGACCGACTCGGTCGAAGCCGTCGAGGTGGTCGCCCCCCAGCTTTCGCCGGACGGGTGGGCGTGAACTGTTCGAGTCGGCGGCGGCTGGGCCGGCTGCGGTAAGTGCGTCGCGCCGGCCTGAAACGCGTGCAGCGTGAGGAGGAGCAGCACGAGTGCCGCGCGGCGAACGCGCGCCGCGTCTGACGAGCCGCTTCTGCTCAGGAATCTCAAGTCGGTAACTTTCTTCGGGCGCGAGATGATTTGCGTTAGTTTAAACACCGGCCGGGGGGGGCTGTCAAACGCCCGCGCGAGGCGGGCCGCGCCGGCTACGCGCGGCGGCGAACTTAAGGCGTTCGCGCGGCGTACAAGTCAGGCAGCAGGCAGTTTTCGTCGTCGCGCGAGGGCCGCCGGAGGGCGTTGACAGTCTCGGTTTTGCGCCGATAGAATGCAGACCTCTCAGGCGGTTTGGGCGCTCGCCCTTCGAGTCGGAGGATCGGCCGTGAGTCTCGTCAAAATCATCATCATCACCATCGCAGTCATCCTGAGCATCCTGTTCTTCGGGCGCTTCCTGTTCTAGCTCGGCTCGGGTATGACCCCCGCAGACCTCTCGCACCGCAGGACGCGCCCCGCGTCGCGCACCCCGCTCCCGTTCCGCCGGTTTTTAACTCTCGCGCTGCTCTGCGCCTGCGCCGCGAACTCTTCCGCGCAGCAGCAACCCCCATCAGCCCCAGCGGACGACGAAGAAGTCCTGACCGTCCGCACAGACCTCGTCACGCTCCCGGTCTTCGTCACGGACTCCCGCGGCCGGCGCGTCGGCTCACTCGCCGCGTCCGACTTCGCCGCGAGCGTTGACGGGCGGCCCGTCGAGATTCGCTACTTCGCCGCCGGCACGGCGCGCGTCGCGCTCGTCTTCGCGCTCGACGCGTCGGGCAGCGCGCGCGAGCACATCGCGCGGCAGCGCGAGGCGGCGCTCGCGCTGCTCGCGCGCTTCGGCGCAGGCTCGCGCGTCGGCGTCCTCGCCTTCGCCGAGCGCGCGGCGTTGCT
>DATCVD010000021.1:0-2318 GCA_036567125.1 Pyrinomonadaceae bacterium
CGCCGCCGCCCATCATCTGCCGCACGGCCGCCAACTGCTCGGCGCTCGGCCGCTCCGCCTGCGCGGCCTCCTGCTCGGCGCGCTCCTCCGGGTCGTCCGGGTCGCGCTCAAGGCGTTCGAGCGTGATCGAGTAGAGCTGGACGGAAGGCGTGCCGCCGCCCCCGCCGGGGGTGCCGTCGAAGCGCGAGAAGTAGAGCTTGCGGCCGTCGGGCGAGAAGCGCGGGTTGCCGTCGTTGGCGGCGTCCCAAGTCACCTTGCGCGCCTCGCCGCCCGCCGCCGGGATGATGTACACGTCGCTGGTGCGCGTGTGGTCGGGCTTCGAGAAGGCGATCCACTTGCCGTCGGGCGACCAGTCGCCGTTGTTGTAGCCGCCGTAGGACGACGAGTCGAGTTCCTTCACCTGCTTCGAGGCGACGGCGACCGTGCGCAGCTTGTTGTCCGAGGCGGTGAAGGCGATCTGCGTCGAGTCGGGCGACCAGACGTAGCCGAACTTGAGCGCGTCGATGTCGGTCAGCTTCTGCGCCTCGCCCGCGCCGTCCACGGCCGTGACGTACAACTCCTCGCGGCCGCTGCGATCCGAGACGAAGGCGATCCACTTGCCGTCGGGCGAATACTCGACGTTCTGATCGCGCCACGGCGTGTCGGTGATCTGGCGCAGGTCGCCCTCCTCGACCGGCGCGGTGAAGATTTCGCCGTGCGTGGAGACGACGACGCGGCGCGAGTTGGGCGCGAGGTCGTAGTCGTCGGCCTGCGAGTTGAAGTCGCGGACTTCCGACAGGGACTCCTGCGTCTCGGCCGCGATGTCGAACCTGAGCGGCGTGACGCGCTTCGACGCGACGTCGAGCTTCGAGATGCCGAAGTCGTGCTCGAAGACGATCACCTTGCCGTCGGCGCTCATCGCCGGCCAGCGCACGTCGCCGGACTTGTACGCGGTGACCTTCTCCGCCTTCCCGCCGCCCTCGTTGATGCGGTAGATGTTCGTGAGGCCCGCGCCGTCGCGGTCGCTGACGAAGTAAATTTGGCCGTCGCGGCCCCACATCGGCCACTGATCCATGCCGTCGAAATCGGTGAGCGGCGTGAACCGCTTCGCGGCGGCGTCCATCACGACCACGTCCGAGCCGGCCGCGCCGCGGTAGAACTTGCGCCAGTAAGCCTGCTGGCGCGGGTTGTAGGCGACGCGCCGGCCGTCGGGCGAGAACGACGCCTGCACGCCCATGTCGGTTCCGACCGACTGCGGCATCCCGCCCGCCGTCGAGACGGTGTAGAGCTTCGGCGCGAAGTCCTCGCCGCGGTTCGCGGAGAAGAGGACGCTCGCGCCGTCGGGCGTCCAGTTCAAGACCGTGTCGTCGGACGAGTGGTGGGTCAACTGCTTGACCGCGCCGCCCGCGGCCGAGATGACGTACACGTCCAAGTTGCCGTTGCGATCCGACGAGAAGGCGATCCACTTGCCGTCGGGCGAGAAGCGCGGGTAGACGTCGCGCGCCTTGTGGACGGTGAGGCGCTGGACGTTCGAGCCGTCTTCGTTGGCCGTCCAGATGTCGCCGAGGTAGCTGAAGGCGACGCGGCCCTGATGGTAGTGCGGGTAACGGACGAGCCGCGCCTCCTTGGCCGCGACCGAGGCGGCGGCCAGAAGCGTCAACGCGACTACGAGCAGATGAGTTTTCTTCATGATCTTTTCCAGAGAGGCCGGCGGCGCGCGACCTGCTGCGGGGCGCGGCGCGGCCGTGCTTGTCCTTACGGCGAACGCGTTTCAGTAAGTTTGACGGACAGGGTGCGGCTGCCCTTTCGGGCGACGCCGCGCGCGCGGGTTAGCCCGCGGATTGTATGCGAGCCGGGGCGCTCTGCGCCAGTCCGTGCGCCGCGCGCGCTTCGATAGAGCCTGACTAATTACAAACGTCCCGGCGGGGCTTTTTTTAACAGCCCGTCGAATATGATTTCGGCGGCGAGGAAGAGTTGTAAAACTTCCGGGCCGCCCGGCTCCACGAAGCCACCGAACGCGGCTCGCATCTCCCTGCGGCATCTCCCGCCGCTCAGTCGCGCACGATCAGTTTCGAGGCGGGGAGCATGGCCGGCTTGCCGCGGTGTTGCCAGCAGCGGCCGGTGCCGCGGACGCGGCGCGAGCAGGGCGTGCCTTTCTTGGTGCGCGCGCCGCAGACGGAGACGACCTCGGACGGATCGGTCGGGCGCTCAAGGGCCGTGCCGTCAGGGCCGTGCCGGGTCGAGGTTTGAGACTGTGTGGCGGGCTGCGTTGGCGGGCCGTGCGGCGTCGCGGCGCTGCTGCCCGTGCGCGGTTGCTGCGCGAGCAGGGCCGGCAGGGG
>DATCVD010000022.1:0-2808 GCA_036567125.1 Pyrinomonadaceae bacterium
GCGGCGCAGGGCTTCGGCGGCCTCGGCGGCCAGCCCAACGTCGTGCCCGCGCCGCCGCCCGGCACGACCTACCGCTTCTACTGGAACTCGCCGCTCGTGCTCTCGCCCCACAACCCGCGCCTCGTCTACGCGGGCGGCAACCGCCTCTTCCGCTCGCTCGACCGCGGCGACACGTGGACGGCATCAGTCGATTTAACGAAAGCCATCGACCGCAACACGCTCTCAATCATGGGCGTCCGAGGCAACCAGCCGATGGCGTCGAAGAACGACGGATACCAATCCTACGGACACGTCACGACCGTCGCCGAATCGCCCGTCGTCCCCGGCGTCCTCTGGGTCGGAACCGACGACGGGAACCTTCAGGTGAGCCGCGACGGCGGCGCGACGTGGGCGAACGTCTCGAAGAACGTCCCCGTCCTGTCGGAAAAGTCGGGCGAGCTGTACCACGTCTCGCGCGTCGAGCCTTCGCACTTCGACGCGGGCCTGTGCTACGTCTCCGTTGACGGCCACCGCTTCGACGATCACAGGCCCTACATCTACGTCACGCGCGACTACGGCGCGACGTGGAAGTCCGTCGCGGGCAACCTGCCGGCGGTCGGCAACGTCAACGTCGTCCGCGAAGACCCGAAGAACCGCAACCTGCTCTACGCCGGCACGGAGTACGGCCTCTTCGTCTCGCTCGACGGCGGCGCGGCGTGGCAGCGTTTCATGTCGGGCATGCCGACCGTGCGCGTTGACGACATCCTCGTCCACCCGCGCGACAACGACCTGATCGCCGGCACGCACGGCCGCGGCATCTTCATCCTCGACGACATCACGCCGCTCCAACAACTCGCCGCCCGCGCGACGGCGGCCGACTCGCACCTCTTCGACGTGCGCCCGGCCGTCCTCTGGCTCAACGACGTGCGCTACAGCCGCGCCGCCACCGGCGGCAAAGTCTTCCGCGGCGCGAACCCCGCGGCCGGGACGGCGATCAGCTACTTCCTCAAAAACGCGCCCGCGGGCGAAGTCAAGATCACGATCTCCGACTACACCGGCCGCGTCATCCGCAACCTCGCGGGGACGAAGGACGCCGGCATCAACCGCGTCCAGTGGAACCTGCGGCGCGACCCGCCGCCCCGGCCCCCCAACCTCCCGCGCGGCCTCGGCGGCGGCGGTGGCGGCGGCGGCCTCAACGCCCTCTTCAATCAGGGCGCGCTCGTCGAACCCGGAACCTACGTCGTCAAACTCTCGGTCGGCGGCAAGGAGCACACCACCCGCGTCGTCGTCGAAGCCGACGCGTGGATGAACCCTTGAGTTGCGACTGACGAAGTCGGTCAAAGGCGGACGCCCGCGCGGCTCGTTCTCGAAGCCAGGCCCACGGCGTTGATTTCAAGTCGGCGTGAGAATGAAAGCGGCGGTGACGATCAATTGATCGTCACCGCCGCTTTCAAGTCTCGCCTAGCCGCGAGCCGGCCCCGCCTCCCAAGCCGGTGAGAGGTGCTACGGCCGAAGTTGAGGAAGCATGAATCGGGGCGGAGGGATTCGAACCCCCGGCCTCTCGGTCCCAAACCGAGCGCACTACCAGGCTGTGCTACGCCCCGGAAAGAACTCGTGTCCGATTCGTCGCGAGCGAGACGAATTGCGAACGCGTCGGGATTCTAGCGGCTGGTTTCCGAGGGGGTCAAGGAAGCGGGCCGAAAGCGTTGCGGATGAAGTCGCGCGCGAGGCGCAGGGCGCGGGCGCGGTGGCTGATCTGGTGTTTGGCGTCGGCGGGGAGTTCGGCGAAGGTCTGGTCGTGGCCGTCGGGGACGAAGACGGGGTCGTAGCCGAAGCCGTTCGTGCCGCGCGGGGCGGCGACGATGAGGCCGGGGCAGTCGCCCGTGAAGATGCGGGTCGCGCCGGTCAGCGGATCGTGGAGGGCGACGGCGCAGACGAAGCGCGCGCGGCGGTCGCCGGAGTCAGCGCGTGACAGCTCGCGGAGGAGCAGTTCGACGCGGTCGGCGTCCGTGGCGGAGTCGCCCGCGTAGCGCGCGGAGCGGACGCCGGGCGCGCCGCCGAGCGCGGCGACTTCGAGGCCGGAGTCGTCGGCTAGCGTCAGGAGGCACGCGTGTGCGCCGTAGCCGACGGCCTTCAGGCGCGCGTTCTCTTCGAAGGTCGCGCCCGTCTCGTCGACTTCGGGCGCGGCGGGGAAGTCCGACAGGTTGCGTAACCTGAGCGGCAGGCCAGCGAGCAGTTCCGTCAGCTCACGGACTTTGCCGGGGTTCTTCGTGGCGACGAGCAGTTCGGCGTGGGCTTTGACGTTCATCGTGATCGGTTCGCGGCGGTCAGTTATACCGCGTGCGGCCGCGCGGCGGCGAAAGTTCTTTTCAGCGGGCGGGCGCGTGTGCTAACAATAAATGGGGCGACGCCTCTCCCGCCGGCCCGGCCACGAACCCGACACCCGTAAGGACGCGCGCAACTTTGAGCACGACCGCAGCCGACTTTCTAGCCGGCCTAGAGCCGCAGACCGTCTTCCCGTCGCGGGCCGTAGGCCGCGCGGCCGACGCGCGCGAGAACCCCGCGCCCGCGGACGAGCTGTCCGCTTGGCTCGCGGCGCTCCTGAGCTTCTTCGATCCGTCGAATCACCCGCTTACCGAAGCCGAGCTGGCCTCGCTCGGCGCGCGCAACTTCGTTAACGAGGCGGGCATCGCGCAGCAGGTGCTGCGGCGCTGCCTGTCGCTCGGCCTGCTCTCCGCGACCGGAGACGAGTCGGGGCGCGGGGGTGCGCGGGCGCACGCCGAACTGCTCGCCTCGCTGGCCGACCTCTGCGCGCTCTGCGACTCGCTG
>DATCVD010000023.1:0-3054 GCA_036567125.1 Pyrinomonadaceae bacterium
GCCCGGCCGCGCGGCACGACGGCCCCTCAATGGCGCGGCCGGCGGCCGGGCGCAAAATGTTATTCAACCGCGCGCCGCTGTATAATGCGCTCCCAAGAGCGTTACACCGCGGCCCGCGGTTTTTACGCCGGTCAGACGGCCAAGCTACCCTCGCCCGTGCGCCTGACGTGGTGACTCCGGAAACATTCTGCGACGTTTTCGAACGGCTCGAACGGGGGCAAGTCCGTTACGTCGTGATCGGCGGCGTCGCCACCGTCCTGCGCGGCCACGTCCGGCCGGTGGCCGATCTCGACTTCGCCGTCGAGCGCACCGCCGCCGAAATGGGCCGCGCGACGGACGAGCTGCTCGCCCTCGGCTTCGTGCCGACCATCCCGCTGCCGCTCAGCGACTTGACGGTGCTGCGGATGTTCGACCGGGCGCGGCGCGAGGTCAACGTCTTCTTCCGCCTTTACGTCCCGTTCGCCGAGTTGTGGGCAAGCTCCCAGCGCGTCCGCGTGGGCGGCGGCGTGGCGCGCGTGGCGTCCCTCGAACACCTCCTGCGCGCGAAGCGGATCGACGTGCGGCCGCAAGACCTGTTAGACATCAGCGGGCTGGAATCACTCCGCGCCGACGGCGGCCGGGGCGGCGACGCGGCGGCGGCGGCCGGCGAACGGGACGAGTCCGCCGACGAGGCTGGATGACAACTCACCCGGCCCGACGCCCCGACCGACTCCCTCTCATCTTCGCGCCACAAGTCGGCGGCCGCGTATCGCCCGCCCGGCGCGCGTTGATTCAGGCGTCGGGCCGCCCACAGGAACTCGGGCCGGGGCCGCCCTCACCGCGAAGCGACGTAGGGCTTCAGCTTGTTCGCGTCGTCGGCCGTGGCCGGGCGGAGGTGGACGGCCGCGCCGCCGCCCGCGGCGAGTGAGAGGTTGAGTTTGGTGCGGGCGTCGACGAGGAAGTGTTCGATGCGGTAGGCCGTGGGGTTTTGTTGCCAGTGCGCGCCGGGGGCGTCCGAGTAGATCATGGCGACGTAGCGGCCGGAGGAGAGGTAGTCGAGCGGGACGCTGAGAGAGCGGGGCTGCTCGTCGGTGATCGCGCCGAGGAACCAGTGTTCGCCGTTCTTGGCCTTGCGGGCGATGGCGAGGTAATCGCCGGGTTCGGCCGAGAGGACGCGGGTGTCGTCCCAGTCGGCGGGCACGTCTTTGATGAACTGGAAGGCGTCCATGTGGCGCTCGTAGTTTTCGGGCAGGTCGGCGGCCATCTGGAGCGGGCTGTAGAGCGTGACGTAGAGGGCGAGTTGCTTGGCGAGCGTGGTGTGGACTTGCTCGCGTTTGCCGGGCTGGTACTGGTCGAGCTTGATCTGGAAGATGCCGGGCGTGTAGTCCATCGGGCCGCCGACGAGGCGCGTGAAGGGCAGGATCGTCTCGTGCTCCGGCGGGTTGCCGGAACTCCACGCGTTGAACTCGTTGCCGCGCGCGGCCTCGCTCGCCAGCCAGTTCGGGTAGGTGCGGTGCAGGCCCGTCGAACGGACGGGTTCGTGCATGTTGACCATGATGCGGCGGCGGGCCGTCTCGGCCGCGACGCGCAGGTAGTGGTTGACCATCCACTGGCCGTCGTGGTGCTCGCCGCGCGGGATGATGCGGCCGACGTAGCCGGTCTTGACCGTGTCGTAGCCGTAACGCTTCATGAAGTCGTAGGCGGCGTCCATCCGCCGCTCGTAGTTCGTCACCGAGGCCGAGGTCTCGTGGTGCATGATGAGCTTCACGCCTCGCGCGGCGGCGTAAGCTTGCAGCCCGGCCACGTCGAAGTCGGGGTACGGCGTGACGAAGTCGAAGACCTCCTCCTTCCAGTTGCCGAACCAGTCCTCCCAGCCGACGTTCCAGCCCTCGACCAGCACGCCCGCGAAGCCGTGCGCGGCGGCGAAGTCGATGTAACGCTTGGCGCGCGCGGTCGTCGCGCCGTGCTTGCCGTTCGGCGTGAGCGACTTCCAGTCCGTCGTCGCCAGCTTGAGGTTGGGCGCGTCGGCGTAGTTCCAACTGGACTTGCCGACGTGCATCTCCCACCAGATGCCGACGTATTTTTGCGGCCTGATCCAACTCGCGTCGTCGATCCGCGACGGCTCGTTCAAATTCAGGACGAGCTTGGAGGCGAGGATGTCCTCGGCGCGGTCGCTCGCGATGACGGTGCGCCACGGGGTCTGACAGGGCGTTTGCAGGTAAGCCTTGTCGCCCGCGGGCGTCGGCACGAGGTGCGACGTGAGCCGGAGGGCGCGCGCGTCGATCAGCAGATTCATCGCCGGGTAATCGACGAGCGCGGCCTCGTGGATGTTGACGTAGAGGCCGTCGGCCGACTTCAGCATCAGCGGCGTCTGCACGGCGTTCGCGGGCGCGGGCGTCTTGAAGGCGATCCCCTGATCGACCGCGCGCGACACGGCTTCGACTTCGCTCAGCCGCGTCGTCGCGTAGGCGAACTCGTTCGAGTCGTAGTCGCCGGGGATCCAGAACGCCTTGTGGTCGCCGGTCAGGTTGAACTCGGTCTTCTCGTCCGAGACGGTGAAGTAGGCGAGCGTCTTCTGCGCGGGGAACTCGTAGCGGAAGCCGAGGCCGTCGTCGTAGAGGCGGAAGCGCAGGATCAGCGTGCGCCCCTCGTTGGCCGGCTGGCGGAGCGTGACGGCCAGCTCGCGGTAGCGGTTGCGGACGCGCCGCACCTCGCCCCAGACGGGCGTCCACGTCTCGTCCTTGTCCGTCACGTCCGCCGCCACTACCTCGAACCCCTTCGTGAGCGGCGGCGCGTTCTTCAGCTCGACGCCCAAGCGGCTCCGCGCGACGACGGCGCGGCCGCCGAGCGAGAGTTGGTACGTCGGCTCGCCGTCGCCGGAGAGCGCGAACGTGAGCGAGAGTTTTCCCCCGGGCGATCTGACGACCTGCGCGCGCGCGGCCGGGCAGAGCAGGCAGCCGGCGAAAAGCACCGCGAGGAGGAGCGTCGGCCCCGCCGCGACATTTGATCTTCGTTCTCTCATATGATTCCTGAAAACGCTTGCCCGCGTCGCGCGCGCGGCCGGCCGCGTGCGCG
>DATCVD010000024.1:0-4269 GCA_036567125.1 Pyrinomonadaceae bacterium
CCGTGGGGCGAGGCGCGCAGGTTGGCGGCCGCCGCGCTCTGCCTGCTCGCGCTCGTCTTCGTGCTGGCGATGCCGATCTTCTTCGTCACGCCGCGGCTCGGGCGCGGGGCGCTCGCGCGTGCCGAGGGCGGGCTGACCGGACTCGTCGGCTTCTCCGACGAGGTGAGCCTCGGCGAGTACGGGCGGCTCCAGCAGAGTTCGCGGATCGTGATGCGCGTGCGCGTCGAAGACCCTTACGCGACGCGCAACCAGTATTTGCGCTGGCGCGGCGTCGGCCTCGACCGCTTCGACGGGCGGACGTGGCGCAAGTCTTCGCGCGAGAAAATTTTCAAGTCGCGCGACAAGACCAGCCCGCGCGACTTCTTCGGCTTCGGCACGACCGAGGACGCGGGCCGGCTGACGACGCAGACCTTCTTCGTCGAACCCGTCGATACGCCGGTGCTGTTCGCCGCGCATCGCGCGGTCGGCATCTCCGGCGCGCTGCCCTACGTCGGCCAAGACGCCGAAGGCGGCCTCACCACGCGCGAGCACCCGCGCGAGCGCATCACCTACCGCGCCTTCTCCGACACCGCCGGGCCGCCGCTCGAATCCCTGCGCCGCGACGCGGGGCAGTACAGCCGCGAGGACGCCGCGCGCTACCTGCAACTCCCCGAAAATCTCGACCCGCGCATCCCCGAACTCGCGCGCGGCCTCATCGTCGGCACGGGCGCGGACAACAACTACGACGCGGCGCACGTGATCGAAGATTACTTCCGCCAGAACTTCAAGTACTCGCTCGAAGTGCGCGGCGAGGGCGCAGACCCGCTGGCCGACTTCATGTTCCGCGTGCGCGCCGGCCACTGCGAGTACTACTCGACGGCGATGGCCGTCATGCTCCGCTCGCAGAACATCGCGGCGCGCGTCGTCAACGGCTTCCAGATGGGCGAGTACAACGACGCGGCCGACGTGTTCACCGTCCGCCAGTCGGACGCGCACTCGTGGGTTGAAGTCTATTTCCCCGAAACCGGCGCGTGGGTCGCGTTCGATCCGACGCCGGTCGCGGGCCGGCCCTTCGGCGTGAACGGGCAGGGGCCGCGGGGCCTGATGGGGAAGTACGCCGAGGCGCTGGAGATGTTTTGGATACAGTACGTGGTGGACTATGATAGGCAGGAGCAGCAGCAACTCGCCACGCGCTTCCGCGACCGGGCCGGCGACCTCCAGCGCGGGGGCTTCCGCTTCCTCGAAGGTGTGATAGCGACCGCCTCCGGCTGGTGGGCCGGCATCACGGCGGCCGGCGGTGTGGTCGCGCGCCCGTCGTTTCTCGGCCTCGCGCCCTACGCGCTGTTCGCCGGGGCGGGCGGACTCGCGCTCGTCCTCGTCGCGCGCCGCCGCGGCTTCAGCTTCCGCGCGCTCGCCAAATCTTTGCGCGGCGCGGGCAAGGGGCGACAATCGCCCGTCGCCTTCTACGAGCGGATGACGCGCGCGCTCGCGGCCCGCGGCGCGCGCAGGGCGCCCGACCAGACGCCGCTCGAATTCGCCAGCACGCTCGACGCGCCCGAAGCCCTGCTCATCACGCGCGCCTACAACCGCGTCCGCTTCGGCGCGCGCGAGCTTTCGCCGTCCGAGACCGCGCGCGTCGAGGAGTGGCTACAGAAGATCGAAAAGCCGTGAATCGTGAAGAAGCTGTTAGCTATTAGCCGTTAGCTTTTAGCCGTAAGAAAACAGCTTCCAGCTTCAGGTTCACCTTCTGCTACTGGTTTGCTAACAGCTAAGAGCTAACAGCTTCTATTAACGATTCACGAGTTGTTATGAAGAAAGTCGGATTCATCAGTCTGGGTTGCCCGAAGAACCTCGTCGACAGCGAGGTGATGATGGGGCAGTTGAAGCAGGCGGGCTACGAGCTCACGCAGGACGGGGCGGAGGCCGAGACGCTCGTGGTCAACACGTGCGGCTTCATCGAGTCGGCGAAGCGCGAGTCGATTGACGCGATCTTGGAGGCCGTGCGGATGAAGGCGGAGGGCAAGTGCCAGCGCCTCGTCGTCGCCGGCTGCCTCGTCGAGCGTTACCGCGACGAGTTGCGCGCCGAAATCCCCGAAGTTGACGCCTTCATCGGCACGAGTCAGGTCACGGAGATCACGCAGGCCGCCGGCGCGCGCGCGAACGCCCGCTCGCTCCCCGTCGTGCAGCTCGGCAACCAGTCGGCGACCTATCTCTACGACGAATCGACGCCGCGCGTGCTCGCCACGCCGTCGCACTTCGCGTACGTCAAGATCGCCGAAGGGTGCGACCGCCCGTGCGCCTTCTGCTTCATCCCGCAGATGCGCGGCCACTTCCGCAGCCGCCGCTTCGGCTCGGTCGTCGCGGAGGCGCGCGCGCTCGCCGAGCAGGGCGTCAGGGAGTTGATCCTCGTCGCGCAGGATTCCTCGCGCTACGGCGAAGACCTCGGACAGCCGGACGGACTCGCGCACCTGCTGCGCGAACTCTCGCGGCTCGACCGTGTGGAGTGGGTGCGCGTGATGTACACCTACCCGACGCACGTCAGCGATCTGTTCCTCGACGTGATGGCCGAGGAGCCGAAGGCCGTCAAGTACCTCGACCTGCCCTTGCAGCACGCGTCGCAGAACGTCCTGAAACTCATGCGCCGCGGGGGGAACCGCGCGAGCCTCGAACGGCTGATCGAGCGCGTGCGCCGGCGCGTGCCCGGCATCAACGTCCGCACGACGTTCATCACGGGCTTCCCCGGCGAGACCGACGAGGACTTCGCGGAGCTGCTGGCCTTCGTCCGCGGCGTCGAGTTCGACCGCGTCGGCGTCTTCACCTACTCGGACGAGGAGGGCACGGCCGCCTTCGATCTGCCCGGCAAGGTCGATCCTAAAATCGCCGCCCGCCGCCGCGATCTGCTGATGCGCGAGCAGAAGAAGATTTCGCGCCGGCTCAACCGCGCGCGCGTCGGGCAGACTTTCCGCGTGCTCTTCGAAGGGCCTTCGCAAGAGACCGATCTGCTCTGGCAGGGCCGCACCGAAGGCCAAGCCCCGGACATTGACGGCTGCGTCCTCATCAACGACGCGCCCGAAAACCTCGACCCGCGCCCCGGCGACTTCGTCAACGTGCGCGTCACCGAGGCGCACGACTACGATCTCGTCGGCGGAATAGTTTAAGAGCCGCCGGCCGTCAGCGGTCAGCCAAGACGGAAAGCGTGATCGCAAGGCTGATAAAGCTGGCGGCTGGCGGCTGACGGCTGGCGGCTGCTGATGAAAGTTGTCAAAGAGTCGAGCGACGAGCTGCACCCGCCGGTGGTGACGACGGCGTTCATCGAGCGCGATCCGCACGCCGGCCGGCGCACGGCGCGCGACTACGTTGCGCTCGCCGTGGCGACTTGCGGCGTCGGCTTCCTGCCCGTCGCGCCGGGGACGTGGGGGTCGCTCGTCGGCGTCTTCCTCTACCTCGGCGCGCGCTCCGCGAGTCTCAGCCTGTCCGCCGCGGCCGGCGCGCGCGGGTGGGACGTGCCGCCGCTCGAAGCACTGCGCACGACGACCGTGCTCGTTCTCCTCATCGGCCTCACCATCGCGGGCATCTGGGCCGCGTCGCGCACGGAGGCGCTGCTCGCGCGCAAAGACCCCGGCGCGGTCGTCATCGACGAGGTCGTCGGCCAGTTGATCACCTTCGTGTTCGTGCCGGCGCGCGCCGGGTGGTGGGCGATCATGGCGGGCTTCGTCGCGTTCCGCGTCTTCGACATTTGGAAGCCTTACCCGGTGCGCCGGCTCGAATCCCTTGAGTCCGGCCTCGGCATCATGGCCGACGACGTGCTCGCCGGCCTCTACGCGGCGACCGCGATGTCGCTCGCCACGTCCGTCTATCTGCTGTTCTGAAGGGGGCGAAAAAATGGAAGGGACGAAAGACACCGGAACTCCCGCCGGCGGCGCGGGCCGCACGCGCGACGAGCAGGCGACGAGCGACAAGACGCTCGCCGATCTCGAACGGACGCAATCGGACGCGGCGACGGGCAGGGGCGGCTCAACTGAAACGAGCGGCCCCGTGGAAGGCTCAAGCCCTTCGCCCGACGGGGCGTTTGACTCGGCGCGCGGCGGACGCGCCGACGGCAGCGATACGGGCGGGCCGATGTGAGCGCCCCGCGCGGCCGAACGGCGCACGCGCGAATCCGTCGCGCGAATCCGTCGCGCGAATCTTTTCTGGCGGGGAGGTGGGCCATGAGAAGGTCGGAGTTGAAACCCGCGGGCCGCGCGCCGGCCGCGCTGTTGGCGCTGCTGACGTTGGCGTTCGCGGCCTGCG
>DATCVD010000025.1:0-5773 GCA_036567125.1 Pyrinomonadaceae bacterium
CGCGCTCCTGCTAACCCCGTCGCCGCGCGCGCTCGCGCAGGGGCCGGCGGGGCAGCAGGGCGCGCCGGGGCAGGACAAGTCAGTCTCGCGCAGCAAGGTCGAGCGCAAGAACCGCGCGCCGGTCTCGAAGGACGTGCTGCGCGTCAAGCTCCCGAAGGCGGTCGAGACGAAGCTCGACAACGGCCTGACCGTGCTCGTGCTCGAAGACCACCGCTTCCCCGTCGTCAACCTGAGCCTCTCGATCGCCGGCGCGGGGCCGCTCTACGAGCCGGCCGACCGGCCCGGCCTCGCCAGCGTCACCGCGCAGATGCTCCGCGAGGGGACGAAGACGCGCACGAGCCGGCAGATCTCCGAAGAGATCGAGCGGCTGGGCGCGTCCCTGTTCGCCTCGTCCGGCTTCGGCTCGTCGGCCACGTCCGTCAACGCGTCGGGCCTGTCCGACAACTTCGATCAGTGGTTCGCGCTCTTCGCGGACGTGCTGCTCAACCCGACGTTCCCGGCCGACGAGCTGGCGAAGCTGAAGACGAGGCAGAAGACCAGCCTGCGCCTCCAGCGCACGCAGCCGGGCTTCCTCGCGCAGGAGCGCTTCCGCCGCGCCGTTTACGGCAGCCACCCGGCCGCCGTCTTCTCGGCCACGCCCGAATCGCTCGACGCCATCACGCCCGAACAGCTCGCGCGCTGGCACGCGGAACACTACGCCCCGCAGAACGCCATCCTCGGCATCTCCGGCGACGTGAACCCGCAGGAGGTCGTCGCCAAACTCAGGCAGGCGCTCGCCGGCTGGAAGAAGACCGATTACAAGGAGGCGCTGCCGCCGCACCCGAAGCCCGCCGCGAGCAGGAAGATCTTCCTGATCGACCGGCCCGACTCCGTGCAGTCCACGATCACGATGGGCAACATCGCGATTGACCGCCGCAGCCCCGACTACGTGCCCGTCGTCGTGATGGACTCCGTCGTCGGCGGCGGCGCGTCGGCCCGCCTGTTCCTGAACCTCCGCGAAGACAAGGGCTACACCTACGGCGTCTACAGCGGCTTCACCGCGGTCAAGTATCCGGGGCCGTGGTCGGCGGGCGGCGACGTGCGCACGGAGGTGACCGAGGGCGCGCTGAACGAACTGGTTTACGAGCTGAAGCGCATCCGCGAAGAGCCGGTGCCGGCCGCGGAACTCGAAGAGAAGAAGCGGGCCATCGTCGCCGCCTTCGCGCTCTCGTTGGAGAGCCCCGCGTCGCTCCTCAACTACGAGATCACCCGCAAAATCTACGACCTGCCGGCCGACTACTGGGACACCTACCCGGCGCGGATCATGGCCGTCACGGCCGAGGACGTGCAGCGCGTCGCGCGCCGCTACGTGAACCCCGAGACGCATCAGGTCGTGGTCGTCGGCGACGCCGGCAAGATCAGATCGATCTTGGAGAAGTTCGGCCCCGTCGAGGTCTATAACACCGAGGGCCGCCCGCTCGCCGAGACGATGAAGACCAACACGCCTTGAGCGCCGTCGATTCGCTTCGGCCGAACCGCGGAGGGCGCGGGGGAGAAACCGTCTCCCCCGCGCCCTCCGCGCGTTTGCGTCGGCGTCCGTTTTGTCCGCGCCGCGCCGGTTGGTTAAACTTGCCGCGCCGGTTGGTTAAACTTGCCGCGCCGGCTTCTTAAACTTTCAGCCGCCGAGGTGACGTGGATGAGACGACCGCAGCTCGCCGAGTTCATGCGGAGGATGGACAAGGACTCGGTCGCCGTCATCACGAGCGCGCCCGAAGCCGTGCGCTCGAACGACACGCACTACCGCTACCGGCAGGACTCCGACTTCTTCTACCTCACCGGCCTCGACGAGCCTGACTCCGTCGCCGTCATCCGCCCCGCCCACCCTGATCACCCCTACACGCTCTTCGTCCGCCCGCGCGATCCCGAGCGCGAGACTTGGGAGGGACGCCGCGCCGGGGTGGAGGGCGCGCGCGAGCTGTACGGCGCGGACGCCGCGCACCCGGTCGAAGAGTTCGGCGAGAAACTCGGCGGGCTGCTCGACGGCGCGCGCAACGTCTATTACCGCCTCGGCGCGCGCGCGGAGTTGGACGGACTGCTCGTCAAACAGATCGGCGCGATGCGCCAGCGCGGCCGCACGCAGCGCGCGCCCGACTCGATCACCGACCCCGGCGTGATCCTCTCCGAGATGCGCCTCGTCAAGACCCCGGACGAAATCGAGTTGATGCAGCGGGCCGCCGACATCGCCGCCGAGGCGCACGTCGAGGCGATGCGCGCGGCGCGGCCCGGCATGTACGAGTACGAGATCGAGGCGCTCGTCGAGTACGTCTTCCGCCGCCGCGGCGCGGCCGGCCCCGCCTACACGTCCATCGTCGGCGGCGGCGCGAACGCCACCGTGCTCCACTACGTCACGAACGATTCGGCCTTGCGCGACGGCGAGCTGCTGCTCATCGACGCCGGCTGCGAATTCAAGGGTTACGCGTCCGACATCACGCGCACCTTCCCCGTAGCAAACCGCTTCACGGCGGCGCAGCGCGAAATCTATTCGGTCGTGTTGGAGGCGCAGTTGGCCTGCGTCGAGATGGCGCGGCCCGGCGTGACGATGGAGGACTTGAACGAGCGCGCCGTCCGGATGCTGACCGACGGGATGCTGCGGCTCGGGCTGCTCCGCGGCGACGCCGAGAAATTGATCGAGGGGAAGGAGTACAGGAAATTCTTCATGCACGGCCTCGGCCACTTCCTCGGCTTGGACGTGCACGACGTGGGCCGCTACCAGCTCGACGACGGCCCCAGAAAACTCGCGCCCGGCAACGTCATCACCGTCGAGCCGGGCCTCTACGTCGGGGCGGAAGCCGAGGGCGTGCCCGACCGCTTCCGCGGCGTCGGCGTCCGCATCGAGGACGACGTGCTCATCACGGAAGACGGCCGCCGCGTGCTCACCGACAAAGTGCCGAAACAGATCGACGAGATCGAGGCGCTGACGGCGCGCGCCGCGAGTGATAATGCAACGAGCGAAGTGCGCCGCAGGTAGGAGAGAGCGAGGGGCGGCGCGGAAAGAGTTTCCGCGCCGCCCCTCGCCTTACGTCAACCGTTGTTTTCGCGGCGGAGCGCCTGCGCTGTTTCGCGCCGCCGTGCCGTGTCACCCGGCCGCGCCGCCCGGCTCGTTGCCTTTGTCCTTGGCGGCCAAGCCTTCGGCGTCTGGGTGTTGGCTCCCGGCATCCGGTGCCTTCATTAAGTTGCCCTTCCCATTCTGCTGGCCCATGACGAGATTGACGCCGTCCGGCGTGACAGAGGCGACCGCGCCCTGCGCAGCGATCTGCTCGGAGATTTTCTTAGCGAGCGAGTCAAACTGCTTAGGAATTTCGTTGAGCTTGCTCTCCACCGCTTGGAGTCGTTCGCTATCGCGTTTCTGGGCGGGATCGTCGGCCGTGGCTGCCCTGCCCTTCGTGCTTATCAACTTTTGCGCCCCGTCGAGCATCGAGCTGAAGACGCTGGGCTTGTAGTTGACGAAGAAGCTGAAGAGGGAGAGGAAGCCCGCGAGGCGGACGTACTGGTTCGGGCCGGTGTCGGAAGGCGAATCGTCAAACAGCAGCATGCCCGAGATCACGAAGAGGTAGACGAAGATGCCGCGCAGCAGCCCGGAGATGAGGGGGTTGGTGCGGTCGCGCGGGAAGAAGGTTGCCTCGTCCTTGTCCCTCTTATCGTCGCCCTCCTGATCGGCATTCAAGTTGGCGATGCTGCCCAGCGTGCCGAGCGCGCCGGCCGCCGCGCTGATGAAGGCGAGATTCAACGGGTGTAAAAAAGGATGGTAACTACCCACGGCCACACGAGTTTCCCAGTCGGCACGCCCGCCACGGGCAACTCCTCACCCTGAACAGGCTGGGTGGCCGTGGCGGAGGCGGCCACCGCAGTCCCCGTCGTCTCGCCCGTGGCCGCGGCGTTTCCCTGCGCGCCCGGCGACGTTGCGATGGTTGGCGTAGTCGAAGGCGTAGGCCGAGGGACGCCGTAGCCGTTGTAAAAGACTCTTTCCGCGCCCGACTTGTCCTTGACCCAAAAAGCGTTACACGGGTGATCTTGAACTATCTTGCCAATCTTCTCAACGCCGCTCCAACTGATCGCGCAGCGGTAGGGCTGCGTGTCCACGAGCATCCCGCCGGCGAACAGGTTGAGCCAGAAGGCCAGCAGGACGAAGGCCAAGACGCGTTCCCGCGACGTGAGCTTGCTCGGCCCGGCCTTCGACTCCGCCTCGATTATGACGGGCGTGCCGTCGCCGGACGGCTTCTTCTTCTTTTCTCGGTGCTCAGACTCGGACGGCAGTTCGGCGGTCTCTGCGGTGGGTGTTTTTGCTGCCATGGCGGCCTCCTTGCTGGTGGGCTTGAGGTTGACGGGAGCGTCGCAGGTCGCGTCAGGAGTTTGACGGGCGGGGTGCTGCGACGTGACGGCGCGAAGCCGGCGGAGCGTGTGAAACGGGCGCGGGCGGTCGAGGATTCGGCGCGCGCCCCTTGCGGAGTCGTGACGATATGCCAGAATCGGCCGGCGAGTCAACCGCTCTGCGGACGCGCCGGGGGCGGGTGAGGGCGCGGCGGCGCGGCGGCGCGGCGGGCGCGTCAGGAAGCCTTGAGCGAGCCGGTCGTGAGCCACGCGGAGACCATCACGACGACGAACAGGACGAGCATGAAGATGAAGATCCACTTGTTGCGCCGGCCGGTCGCGATCTGCCAGAGGCCGGCCGCGATGCTCCCCACGCCGAAGGTGATGACGAGTCCGAAGAGGCCGAGGATCATCAGCGCCTGCTCCGGCGTCCCCGTGAAGCGCGAGCCTCCGGTCGCGGCGGCCGGGCTGAGCAGGGCGGGCGCGAGGTTGTAGGTGATGGTCCCCATCATCCCGACGAGGAACAGCCCGAGCAACAACTGAAGCCAGCCGAGCCGGCGCACGGTCTTGGCCGTCCGCAACCGCCGGCCGCAGTTCGGGCACTTGCCCGCGGCCTCGCCCGCGAACCCGCAGCTGTAACAATTGCTCATCTCCGCAACCATCTCGGCTAACCTCCGGCGTAAAGGAAGGCTTCAAAAAAGTCCACAGCGGGATAACCCATTTCGGCGGCCGCCGTCAACAGCAGCGGACTCGCCGCGCGGGCCGGGCGGCGGGAGTTTGATCGATCATCCGTCGGCGTGTGTCGGTTAGCCTCAGCGCGAAATCTTCATGCCGCCGACGGCGCGCTCCAGCAGCGCGTGCGCGAACTCGTCCCAGCGCGCGGCCTCGCGTCCGCCGGGCGCGAAGTCGGCGGCCGCGAGCTTCTTCGCGCCGAGGTCTTCGAGGTAGATGATCATCAGCTCGTCGCGCTTCGGCTCGCCGATCAGGTGGACGAGCCGCTGCATGACGACTTCGTCGCCCGCCAGCCGGTAGCCTTTCGACGCGAGGAACTCGCGCGCGCGCGCGCCGTCGCCGTCGGCGCGGCCGGGGTTGAGCTTGATGTTGCGCGCGTAGGCGTCGGCGACGAAGTCGAGGCCGCCGACGTTGACCGACTTGTTCACCTTGTAGTCGTAGGCGTGCGAGTTGGTCGGCAGGTAGCCCTCGAACTGCACCCAGTAGAAGCGGCGGAGCCGCCCGTCCTTATCCGCGTCCACGAAGAAGTGCTGCTCGGCGCGCGCCACGCCGTAGAGGATGAAGGCGTGCCCGCCGGCGTACTTGAACTCCTTGCCGAACTCGACGCCGACGGCCGGCTTCTCGTTCGAGATGAGCCTCCGCCCTTCGACGCGGCGCGTGGGCGGGCCGGCGTCCTGCGCGGCCACGGCGCGCG
>DATCVD010000026.1:0-12355 GCA_036567125.1 Pyrinomonadaceae bacterium
GGCCGACGTGCCGCTCACCACTCTGTAGCCGCCGCTCGGCGCGGTCGTCAGCAGGTCTGTGCCCGGCGCGGCGACGTGTGCGCGGCCCGCGCCCCAGTTCGACCACGGGGTGAGCTGATCGAAGTTGTTGGTCGCGGCGGCCGCGACGACGTTGGGCAGATCGAAGGCGGCCGGGTAGCGCGGCGCGGCGTCGATGTCGCGGGAGTCGTTGCCCGCCGAGGCGACGACGAGTGACCCCCTGCGGCCCGCGCGCGCGACCGCCTCGGAGAGTGCGCGCGACTCGGCATCCGTCCCCCACGAGCAGTTGACGACGTGCGCGCCGCGCGCGGACGCGTAGTCGATGGCCTCTATTGCGGAGGCCACGTCGCCCGCGCCCCGCTCGTCGAGCACGCGCAGGCTCATCACGGACGCGCTCCACATCACGCCGGCCGTGCCGACGCCGTTGTCGCCCTCGGCGGCGATGAGTCCCGCGACGGCGGTGCCGTGCCCAGCCGGGTCTGTAACCACACCCGAGTTACTGACCCAGTCCCAGCCCGACAGGTCGTCGACGAAACCGTCGCCGCCGTCGTCCTGGCCGTTGGCCGGGTCGGCCGGGTTAGTCCAGCGGTTGTTCGCCAGATCGGGGTGCGAGAAGTCCACGCCGCCGTCGATGACGGCGACGACCGTGCGGGGCGACCCCGTGGTCTTCGCCCACGCCCGTATGACGCCGATGTCGGAGCCGGCCTCGCCGCCCGCCTGCCCCGCGTTCCTGAGCGCCCACTGCTCGGGGAAGCGCGTGTCCGAAGGGGTGAACTGATCGGCCGTGATTAAGTAGTTCGGCTCGGCGTACTCGATTGCGGGGCGCGACGAGAGTGCCGCAACGGTCGCCTCGACATCCTTACCCTGCGTGAGTGACCAGAGTTCGACCCCTGAGCCGCCGCGCAACGCCCGCCGGCTAGCGCCCTCACTCGCGGCCAACGCCGCCCGCTCCGACTCGGCTACATCTTCGCGGAACCGGACGATGAACTGGCCGGCACGGTAGGCCGCCCCCCGCCGCCGCGCCGCGCTCCTCGCGGACGACAGCGACACCGCAGTCCTCACGCCCGACTCGCCGGAGGTTGCCCCGCCCCGCGGCGCGGCGGTGGAAGCCAGCAGCGCGCAGGACACGAGCAGGCTCGTGAGCCTCGAAAGCGGGACATGACGGCGGGGCTGCATGGGGCGTGATTCGGTTCTTACGTTTCTTAGTTACTGCATGCCCAGCGGCACGAGGATTTCGCCCGCGCCGACCGCGAGCGGCTCCAAAGCCTTGCCGATGATCGTGCCGGGGTGATAGACGGGCGCGCCGCCGAGGCCCACCGGGACGGACTTCATGGTGACCCCTTTAACGACGCTCGTGACGAGCAGACGGCCGATCCTGACGGGCGCGCGCGTCGCGTCCACGGTGACGCGGCCCGTCGTCGCCACCGTAACTAGGCGCGATCTTCTTCATCGTCTCTCTCACCCGGTATGCGCCCGCAGGTGGGTCGGCGAAGAGAGGGGCGGCCTCTGAATCAGGGGCGGCTGCGGAAGCTGGCGCGCAGGCTAAGTCCGGAAGCTTTCTGGTTGTGAACGAATTGCGTGAGACGGCTCGGGATGTGACGATCCGGGCCGCAGGGCGGACAGCGGGAGCGCGCACGATAAGGCAGGGGCGGCGCTCTTGTCAACAGGAAAGATGAGTTAGACGGGTGTTCCGCGCGTGGCGGTAGCGCGATCTTCTTTGCCTCGTCCCCCTTCCGCCCGGCCGGCAACATTTCCGCTGACGTGGGTGCTTCTGTCGGGCAGGAGGGAGAGCCTCCCGAGATGGATTTAGCAGGCAAAACCGCGCTGAATCATTACTTCATTCGCTTGTATAGTTAACGGTAACCATTTAGCTATCCGCTGCCTTTGCTAACACCTAGCGGCGCGCCATTGCGCGCTGCTTCGAACGCCGTCGGCTGCTGCGTGTCCGGTGGGACGGGCCGTGCGCGCGCGCGTGTCGGCAGGCGAGTGACCGCGCACCCCGCAACGTGCCGGGCTGCGCGCATGAGCGGTCTGTGCATGTTGGAATGCTGATAGCGTGCCGCGCTGGTGGCTGGCGCGGCAGGGACCTATCTGAAATTACTCCTCGTCGTATCTGAGGAAGTTGGCCGCGTTCATCTCCATGTTCTCCCGCCCGTGGTCGTAGCGCATGACGGTCTTCGGGTCGCGGTGCCCGCTCATCATCTGCACCTGCCGGTAAGAGAGTCCCTGATCGAGGGCGCGGGTGATGGCCGTCCGCCTCAAGTCGTGAGGCGATAGCTTCCCCACCCCGCTGAAGCGCCCCCACTTCCTGACGATGTGCCACGCCATCGTCGGCGAGAGCGGCTTGTCAAACTCCAGCGTCCTGTAGTTGGTGTGCGGCTGGAAGACGAACTGGTCGTCGCCCCCCGAGTGCTGTAGCTCTCTCCTCTTGCGGTCGAGGCCGAGGTACTCGTCAATCGCCTTCTTCACCTCGCCCGGAATCGGCTGCGTGCGTTCCCTCCCCCCTTTAACCTTGAACCTGATGACCCAGCGCCCGTGGCTCCACTTCACCTGCGACAGGCGCAGCGAGCAGGCCTCCGACACGCGGATCGAAGTCCGCAGCATGAGCAGCAGGAGCGCGTAGTCGCGGGCGCCCGCGGCGGTCTCGCGGTTCGGCCCGCTGAGGAGGTAGCGCACCTCCTTCACCGTGAGCGCCCGCCCGCTCAGGTCGTCTGAGACGGCCGGCGGCGGCACCAGCTTCGAGAGCGCCGGGTTGCGGCTAACGAAGCCCCCGACCTGAAGGTAGTCGAAGAGCGAGCGGACGACCGAGAGCTTGAGGGCGACGGTCGAGGCGCTCTTCTTCTGCGTGATGAGATGGTCGCGCCACCGCCGCACCTCCTGAGAGGTGACTTCCGAGGGTTGAACCGGGCCCGTGAAACGGAAGAACTCACGCACGACCCGCCGGTAGGCCCGACGCGTCTCTTCGGACACGGATCGCTCGCAGAAGGCGGCAGCCACCTTGGAGTCGAACCGGCGGGACGTAGGAGCGTCAGCGAGCCCGGCGGCGGGGAGTCTTCGGAGGCTGCTTTCTTCAGGCATCGAGAAAGGGAGTAACCCCGGACGGGCTGTTGAGAGCCGGATGGCAGGAATCATGCGCCTCTTCTATTAAATGAGTCAAGAAAATATTTAAGAAAACAAGCATTACCTTAAATGCCTACGAGAGAGATAAGAAAACTTCATTCCCTCAATTCAATTCTTTTTATTCTCAGAATTTAGCAGGCGTGAAACGGCGTGAAACGTAGAGTCACAACACTTCTTTATGTGCGATCCCTTGCTCGCTGAGGGGACAGTATTTGGATTTAACGTTCTGACAATAGTGATGGCCTTTGACGTTGCCCGCGAAGGCCCTAACGCATAGCTCATTTTGTGAGCCATTTTGTCTCCCCAATTCCTTCCTCGCGCGTGCCGCCTGATCCTACCCTTTACGTAGGCTGGTAACTCATTTAAGCGGACAAAGGAGCCGGATGGGGACTCACTATATTGGCGGAATGGCAATCCTAGTTAGACATAAGATCGCGCTGCGCCCCCGGCTGCAAAGCCTGATAAAACCGGGTTCCACGGCCCAAACGTTGACGCCCGATACCCCTGCAATGATTCTTACAGGGGCTGCAATTTGGATTGCAGGGGTGTCAATCCCCTTCCCCGATGTGGTAACGACGATTTGCGCCGGTGGGGCGATCCTGCGGCGAGAGGAAGAGACGGAAGATCGTTCCCTTCTTGTTCGGCGTGTTGAAGATCTCGGGGCGCTCGATGAAGCCGAGTTGTTCGAGTTGCGCGACGACGTTGTAGCACTGCCGCTCTTTGATGCCCGCGGCCGCGGCGAGTTTCGGCATCGAGGTGAAGCATTCGGCTTCGCCCGACGCGTGGGTCATTTCGAACAACACACGACACACGCTCATCTGGCCGGAGCGCAGGATCGGGGCCCACCTCTTGGAAAAGTCTCCGAAGGAGGCGGAAGCGTCACCACTAGAATCCCGCGCGGGCGCGGCGACGGTTATGCCCACCCCTGCAATCTTCTGTACAGGGGTGGTACGGATCGACTGCGCCACCCCTGTAATCGGCTTTGCAGGGGTGGGGCGGACTTGGGGCCGCGGGCGCGGCGCGGCCAGCGCCTCCTCCTGAGCCTTGGCCTCTTGGAGAATCTCGCGGAGAGGGTTCACCTCGCTCACGCGCGGCTGCCGCTCGGGCAGGCGGAACTTGCTGCGGCCTGCCACCCTGCGCTCGGGCTTTCCCTTCGGTTCCGCCATCAGACGCGCGACTCCTCAACGGCCAGCTTCAGCTTCCCCTTGTTCTTGCGTGCGCCGAGGCGCTTAAGTATCTCGTCGGTCAGTTCCGAGTAGAGCAGCGCGCCGCGCGAGGCCGGAGCGTAGAGTTGCACGGGCTGGTGGAAGGCCGGCGACTCCTCTAGTTTGACGTTGCGGTGGATGATCGTCTCGAACACCTTCGGGCCGTAACGCTCCTTGAGACTCCGGAAGGACTCGGCGGCGACGGCGGTGCGCGCGTCGAAGAGGGTGCAGACCATGCCGAGCAGCTCTAACTCCGGGTTACTGCTCCTGACCTCCTCGAAGGTGCCCATCAGGTCGTCGAGACCGTCCTGCGCGAGCGGCGAGGCCGCTACGGGGACGAGCATGTGCGTGGAGGCGAGGAGCGGGGTCGTCAGGATCTGCCCCAGCGTGGGCGGCGTGTCGATGATGACGTAGTCGTACGTGGACGAGAGCGGCGTCAGCTTCGAGCGCAGGCGATTGATGGCGATGGCCGGCTCCTTCTCGAAGCGCGCGAAGCGCAGCTTCGACGGAACCAAGTCGAGGTGTTCCATCTCCGTCGTCACGACGGCGGCCTCAAGCGGAATCTTCTCGCGCCGCTCTGACTCGATAAGAACGTCGGCGATGGAGACCCCCACCTGATCGGCGGCGAGGAAGTGGGAAGTGACGTTCGCCTGCGGGTCGCCGTCGATGAGCAGCGTCTCGTAGCCGCGCATCGCCAGTTCCGCGGCCACGCAGGCGGCCGTCGTGCTCTTGCCGACGCCGCCCTTCTGGTTAGCTATGGCGATCGTCTTCATCGGTCTACGCCGCCTTCTTCTCCGTCGTCATCATTTCGAGCAGTTTGAGCAGCTTCGTTACGGGCGGCGAGGGCCTGAGTTCGCCGCGCTCGTAGCGGGCGACGGTATTGGCCGTCACGCCCAACTCCTCGGCGAGCTTCGCCTGCGTGTACCCGAGCGACTTTCTCAATTCTTTTATCTGCGCATCTGTCATCTATGAATGCCCCCGTTAAGACGGCCGGATGATACTATACGGGCCGTATATACGTCACGAATAATCAAGAGGCAAGACCCCTGCAATCTCCGTTACATCCCCTGCAACTTTCATTGCAGGGGTAGGGGCTAAGTCGCACAGCCCGCCACGACCTGCGCTAACCGTCGTTTTATCTAAGATATCCAGACTCATCATACCCCTGCAACGATTCGTGCAGGGGTAGATACACCCCTGCACGAATCGTTGCACCCCCTGCAATCTTCCCCGCAGGGGCTGCAACGATTCGTGCAGGGGCTGCAACGATCTTTGCACCCCCTGTAGAGAAGGTTGCAGGGGGTGCAATCAATTTTGCAGGGGAATTTACGCGGCACCCGCGCTCGTGTATGAATGGGCGTCGTCGAATGGGTTGGCCCACGACGAGGACTCCGGAAAGGATCGAAGCGAGGCCCCAAAGTTATGACGGCGGCGCTGTCAGAGAAAACACCACGATTCGTCCGCCGCACGACACTCGGCGCGAGCGAGTACCGCAAAGACTTCCGGCAGATCGACTCGGACGTCATCGCGGCCGTCACCTCCGCGGAGGCCGACCGCGTCACCCCGCTGATGGGGAAGATCTACCTGCGGCTCGTCAACGCCCCTTCCACATACTGGGAGCGCGAAGGCGTCTTGCGCTTCGAGTCGGGGGCGAGAGACGACGGCCACGAGACGGCGTGGGAGGCGCTGTGCGAGGTGGCCGGCGTCGCCTCGGCGACGGCGCGCAAGGCGCTTCAGTGGATGCACGGCCAGGGGATCGTCGGCTACTTCGCCGGCAAGAACGGAGTTGGCATCCGCGTCTTCCTCAACCGCGCCTCGTCTTCGATTGGTAAGAAGGCACGGGGCGAAAAAATTTTGGAGTTCCCCCGTACTTCATCCCAAGCGGCCCGTACTTCACCGGATGAAGTAGCCTTTAGTGACAGCTTCGCTGATCCAGAGGTTCTAGACACAGACTTAGATCCGCGCGCGCCGAAAAACGGCGCGGAGCAAACCGGGGTGGTTAATGAACACCCCGACCTCCGACCGGCTCGCTCTCAACACGCTCCGCAAAGTGTGCGCACGGAGTGTGTGTCACCGCCGCGAGCGACGGTACGGGCGGAGGTGCCAATCGAGGAGATCGTCTCGCGGCTGAGGCGCGAGCTGGAACCCTCGCTCCAATCGGCGGCGCGGCAGGCGGCGGCGCGCGAGCACGAGCGGACGCGCGAGTGGTTGGAGAGCAGGGGACTGCCGAAGGCGGCGCGGGTGGCGCAGCGCGAGGCCTTCGACGTGCTCCGGAAGTACGGCGTAATCAGTGAAGCCGCGCGCGGCGCGCGAATGCGCGCAGATGTCGGGCGCAACGGTTACGCGCGGCCTGAGCCGCACACGCTCTCAGGAGACGAAGTCGCCGGCTTGGCCGAGGCGTGCGTGGCGATGCTGGAGACGAAGGGTCAGTCCGTCGAGTTCACGCTCTCCGAGATGAGCGCGGAGGCGGGAGGTTTTCTGCTGCCGGAGGACGCCGCGCGGGTGCGAGAGCGGGCGAACTCATTGCTCTCCGCAGGCGACAGGGAAGGGAACTGAAAGGGGTTGGCCGTGGCAACTAATCAGGTCGGAAGCCGGCCCGCCGTAAAAGGGCAACGAGCCGCCGCGCGCGTCTGAGTGCGGCGAGGCCGGCGAGGGTGTTGAGCCTGAGCAGCCAACAGCTGCGCTCTCCGTAGAGAGCTTCGAGTCGTTCCGGCGCGCCTTCGTCGTCACAAGGGAAGGGCAGCCCTCGCCGGATTTGAGATCGATGCGTTACTCAGGCAGTCCCATTCTTGGCCGTTCAGGGCCGCGGTGATATATTGCGCGCCCCAAAGTTTGGCGCGGTCGCAACGATAGCAGAACGGACGAAAGAGGTGTCACGGATGAGACTGCCGAAAGGTAAAGGCCCCAAGCTGCCGCCGAAACCTCGTGGCGGCGGGGCCGCCGCCCGACAAGATCAGTACGCCCGGGAGCGCGGCCTGAGGGACGCGCATCCTTCGGCCGACGCCGAGGATCAGACCGCCGCCGACGATCAGACCGAAGAGTCGGAGGAGACCGAAGGCCGCGAAGATCAAGAGCCGTAGAGCCGCCCCCACCGCCCGCCGTTTCGCCCGCCGAAACGCCTCAGCCTGACCGACCCAAGAGGCCGCAACTCATGAAAGAACCCTTCTCACTACGGAACGTGCCGGGCGAAGACGACGACGACGCCCCTTCGGGCAGGAAAGCCGGCTCCCGCGCCGCGAAGAAAGCCGGCGCGAGAGCCGCCGCCAAAGCCGGCTCCAAGCCTCCCGCGAAAAAGCCTTCCCGCCCGAAGCGGAAGGTGGTGGGCGGGAAGGCGCTTGCGCGGCTCAACATGTTTTTGATCCAGCGCGGGATGAGACCGGAGCCGACCGATCCGGCCCCGCCGAACCTGCCCGCGACGCGGACGAGTCGGCTGCGCGCCCGCGCCGAGGCGCGCGCCAAAGCCCCGACGGCCGCCGCCGATCTCGCGGCCGGCTACCAAGCCGTGCGACGCCAACTGACCGCGCCGGCCACGCTCGTACCTCAGTCGTGGCAGCCGCTCGGCCCGTACTTCATCCCGCACGGCCAGTCTTACGGGCGCGGCCCCGACAGCCGGCCCCCGGTCGCCGGCCGGGTCTCGTCGGTGGCTATCGATCCGACGGACGAGCAGCACATCCTCTGCGGGTCGGCCGGCGGCGGCGTCTGGGAGACGCGCGACGGCGGGCGGACGTGGTCGCCGCGCACGGACGATCAGCCCTCGCTCTCCATCGGCGCGGTCGCCTACGATCCGTCGAACCCGCTGCGGGCCTACGCGGGGACGGGCGAGGGCGACTCCGCCGACTCGGCGACGAAGAACATCCGCGCCGCGGGCCTGCTCGTCTCCGACGACGGCGGGACGAAATGGCGGGTGATGCCCGGCAACGACTTCATCGGGATCAGCTTCTACGATCTCGCCGTCGACCCGTCGCACGGTAAGCACATTCTGGCGGCCACCACCGCCGGGCTGTTCGAGACGCTCGACGGCGGCGGGAAGTGGAAGCGCCGCCTCTCGCAGTTGACGTGGAGCGTGTCGATGCACCCGCCCGTGCCGACCAACCCGGAGGCCGGCCGCGAGGTGCTGGCGGGCTGCGAGGGCGGGCTGTTCCGCTCGAAGAACGGAGGGAAGAGTTGGTCGCCCGTCACGCTGCCGGGGTTGCCGGCGTCGTTCGAGCCGCAGCGCATGGCCGTCCGCCACGCGCCTTCCAACGGCAGCGTCGCATACGTGTTCGCCGCCGGCCCGCCGGACATTCCCGACGTGATCTCCATCGCCGACGGCTACCCCAAGTCCGTCATGCCGACCCCTTACCTGTGGCGGCGGGCGACCTTCGCGGGCGAGTTCGCGCCGTCCGCGTGGCCCGGCGACTTGCAGACCGGGCAGGCGTGGTACGACTGGTTCCTCGGCGTCGCCCCGAACAACCCCGACGTGATTTACCTCGGCGCGATCAACGCGCACCGCGGCGCGCGGAAGCCGAGCGGCAAATGGGACTGGAAGAACCTGTCGGCGAAGAAGCCCACGGGCGATTGCATCCACCCCGACCAGCACGCCATCGCCTTCAGCCCGGCCAACCCCAGCGTCGTCTTCATCGGCAACGACGGCGGCGTCTACCGCTCGCCGGACGCGGGGGTCAGTTGGGAGCCTTTGAACAAGGGGCTGTCGATCACCGAGGTGGAGTTCCTGACCCAGCACCCGGAGTACGACGCGTGGCTGCTCGCGGGCACGCAGGACAACGGCACCATCCGCTACGAGGGGCAGCAGACTTGGTATCACGTGCAGGACGGCGACGGCGGCGACTGCGGGGTGAACTACGACGACCCGTACGTCTGCTACCACTCTTACTACGGGCCGCACATCGAGAAGTCGGAGGGCGGCGGCGCGTGGAACGACTGGAGCGCGATCACGCCGGAGGAGCTAGACGAGGAGGCTTCGCTCTTCTACCCGCCGCTTGAGGTGAACGGCAAGCTCGTCGTCCGCGCCGCGACGTGGGTGTGGCTCTCGCGCGAGAGCGGGGCCGACGGCTCTTGGGAGGCCGTGGAGTTGCCGAACCTGATGGGCTGTCCGAGCGCGATGACCGCCCCCACGGGGGATCGCGTTTACGTCGGGGCCGAGTTCGGCGGGTTCTACCGGATCGACTGGGCCGCGGCGTCCGGCTGGCAGGTGACGCAGCTCGAATCGCCCGCGCCCGGCTTCGTCAGCGACATCGTCGTCGACCCGACCGACGCCGCGAGCCTGTGGTGCTCGGTCAACGTCGACGGGCAGGGCGGCGTCTATCACTCGACCGACGGCGGCGCGGAGTGGGACGCCCTGAGCACGGGGCTGCCGGCCAAGACCGCCGTCCACGCCATCGAGATCGATCCGGCGGCCCCGGCGACCCTCTTCGTCGGGACTGACGTGGGCGTCTTCCGCACCGAGAACGGCGGCGGGAGTTGGGCCGCCTTCGGCCGGGGGCTGCCGAACGTGCTCGTCAAAGACGTGCTGCTGCACCCGAAGACCCGGCTGCTGCGGGCCGGGACGCAGGCCCGCGGCGTCTGGGAGATCGCCCTCGACGCCGCGGCGACGCCCGACGTTCACATCTACCTCCGCGACCACGTCGCCGACACCGGCCGCCGCCTGCCCTCGCCGGTCGACGTGCCGAACCCGTTCGCGCGGGGGACGAACCTGTTCTGGTGGCAGTCGCCGGACATCAAGGTTGACGCCTCGCCGTTTCAGGTCGCGGGGATCGACGATCTGGACTTCGACGTTTACTCGGACGACCGGAGTAAGCTGGATCGCGGGATCGAGTTCGCCGTCGGACTCAAGGAAGAGCGGCCGGTGCGCGGCCAGCAGGCGCGCGTCTACGTGCAGGCGCACAACCGCGGCTCGTCGGCCGCCCGCGACGTGGCCGTGCGCCTGTTCTACATCACCGGCGGACTCAACTGGCCCGACCTGCCGCAAGGCTTCTGGGCCGGCTTCCCCGACAACACGCTCCCCGCCGACTCGCCGTGGCAGGCGGTCGCGCCGCACCGCGTGATCCCGAAGATCGAGACGGGCCGCAGCGTCATCGTCGGCTTCGACTGGTCGGTGCCATTGAACATCGGCGGCGCGGTCGGCCTCCTCGCGGTCGTCTCGGCCGACAACGACGCGCTGGCGACGACCACGCTGAACGTGGCCGACCTCGTCCGCAACTCGCGCTTCTGCGCGCTGCGTAACTTGGCCGTCGTCAACCCGTCGCCGCTCGTCGGGCCGTGGTCGCCCGCGCTGGCGGTTGACGTGTGGCCGACGGCGTCGGCCGCCTCGTTCAGCCTCGACCGCGAGGCGAGGTCGCTGGTGCGCGGGGTGTTGATGAACAAGAGCCTCGGCGCGGCGGCGCGCAAGGCCGGCTGGAAGCAGGTGAAGCTGAGCGAGGACGACGTGACGCACCTGACGCGGCTCACCGACGCCCGCCCCGCGTTGAGGAAGCGAGTTGACCTCGGCAAGGCTTACCACCCGCCGGCCAAGGCGGCGGGGGTCGAGTTCGCGGGCGGGACGAAGGAGGGGCCGCAGCCGCTCGTCCTGCTCTTGAAGAGCAGGGATAAGCGCGGCTCCGGGACGCTCGTCATGCGCGAGGCCGACGGCACTCCGAGCGCCGGCCTCACCATCGTGAACATGGCGGGTGAGGAGTCTTAGGGGATTACCCGCGGCGGCGGCGTGTGACTAGGGCCGTTCCGCCGTCGCGCGCCGGCACGTCCCGCCGCGGCTGAGTTTCACGGCCGCGACGTTGCGCGTGTCGTTTCGGGAGGCGGGCGCGCGCGACGAGAAGGTGTCGGGGCCGTCGCCCGCGACAGTAACTATCAACGGCGGTGTACTTCGTAACGGGCGGCGGCGCAGGGTTGGAACTCCGCGCGCGTGATGCTGTAGCACACCACCTGCACCCCGTAATAGATGCCTTCGCCCTCGCAACGCATCCCCAGCTTGTCGAGCACGCGGCGCGACGCGCTGTTCTTGGGGCGCGTCAGCGCGACGACACGCTCCATCCGCAACTCCGCGAAGCCGTAGCGCAGGCACGCGGCGGCCGCCTCGACGGCCAGTCCGCTCCCCCAGTGCTCTTTGCCGAGCACGTAGAGCAGTTCCGGCTTACCGTCCGCGCCCTCAAGAGCCTTCCAGCCGCACAGCCCGACGAATTCGCCCGTCGCCTTGTCGAACAAGGCGAAGCGGCCGAAGCCGCGCCGCTCCCACTCGGAAACGAGCAGGTCGAGCAGGGCCTCGGCTTCGGGCTGCGAGAGCGTGAGGCCGGCCTCGCGGCCGATGTGGCGCATCACCTCGGGGTCGCCCATCAGGCCCGCCAGCGAGTCGAGATCGGAGGGGAGGAAGCGACGCAGCCGCAGCCTGTCGGTCTCGATCTCGACCGGGGCCGGGGCGGCGCTGACCGCCGTGTCGCAGCCGGCTCGGAGGATGGCGGCCGGGCGCGCGTCGGCCTTCGTCTCGCAATGGGCCCTGCCGTGCGCGTAGCGGATGCGGATGATGCTGCGGCGGCGCTTTCCGGGCGGCTTCCGCAGGTGCGCTAAATCCTTGTGCCTGCCTTCGAGGATGGCCGCGAGCTTGGCGTGGTGGTTGAGGCCCAGCAGGCGCGCCGCTTGCGTGACGCTGCCGCGCGACTCCGTCAGAGCGCGGCTGATGTACTGGGCCTCGTAGGCGCGCACCCTCTCCGTCAGATTGAAGTTCGCCCAGAAGTCAGACCGGACGTGACCCTTCGGCGGCAGGGCGGGGGAGAGGCGCGGGGAGACGACGCGCGCCGCGCAGTCGCACAGCCTCGCCATCGTCTCGGCGTCCTGCGTGCCCTTGAGCAGGCCGACCGCCCGGCGGTAAGTCTCGATCAGCTCGCGCTCGTCGATGCGTTCGGCGTGTTCTTCGATCAGCGTGAGCAGGGCGCGGCCGGCGTCCTCGGCCGCCCCGGCCTGCTCCGCCAAACAGGCCGCGCGCCGCAAGACGTTCTGCGACTCGGCAGCGTCGCCCAGCCCGG
>DATCVD010000027.1:0-3543 GCA_036567125.1 Pyrinomonadaceae bacterium
CGGGCCGCGGCGCGGCGCGCGAACGCCTGCGCCCCTCGGCCGCCACGACGGCCGCGCTCGAAGAGGACTTCTCCGAGGCCCTGTCGATCATTCAGGAGAACTACGTTGACGGCGTGAAGCTCGACTACAACACGGTCTTCAAGTCGTCGATCATCGGGATGCTCCGCTCGCTCGACCCGCACTCGAACTTTTACGACGCCAAGGAGTTCGAGGAGCTACAGGCCGACTGGCGCTCGGAGTACTACGGCATCGGCGCGTCGATCATCGACCGCCGCGTGAAGGGCGACACGGGCACCTACATCATCGCGACGTTCGAGAACGCGCCGGCCTTCAAGGCGGGCCTCCGGTTCGGCGACCGCATCGTCGAGGTGGACGGCCTGTCGATGATCGGCAAGAACTCGGCCGAGGTGCGCGACAAGCTGCGCGGGCCGAAGGGGACGAGCGTCAAAGTCACGGTCGAGAAGGCCGCGACGCTCGCGCGCGAGACCGTCGAGATCACGCGCACGGCCGTCCCGCAGCCGACCGTGCAGGACGCCTACATGATCAAGCCGGGCGTCGGCTACGTGGACATGACGCGCGGCTTTAACCGCACGACGGCCGACGAGTTCGTCGAGGCGCTCGACGAGCTGCGCCGGCAGGGCATGACGCAGCTCGTCCTCGATCTGCGCAACAACCCCGGCGGGCTGCTCGATCAGGCCGTCAAGGTCGCCTCGCAGTTCCTCCCGCGCGGGCAGGTCATCCTCTCGCAGCGCGGCCGCGTCGAGGGCGTCGACCGCACCTACAAGTCCGAGAACTCGCAGCCCGACTCGACGCCGCTCGTCGTCTTGGTCAACCGCAACTCGGCCTCGGCCTCCGAGATCGTCGCCGGGGCGTTGCAGGATCACGACCGCGCGCTCGTCATCGGCGAGACCACCTTCGGCAAGGGCCTCGTCCAGTCGATCATCCCGCTCGAATACGGAACCGCCCTGACGCTGACCTCGACGAAGTACTACACGCCGTCGGGCCGCCTGATCCAGCGCGACTACGCGAGCGAGGGCCTCTACGACTACTACACGCGCGGCGGCATCGGGCAGGACGAGAACGGCAACGCCGCGAAGCCGACGCCGACGCCGACGGGGCCGGAGAGTTTGACCGACACGGGCCGCAAGGTTTACGGCGGCGGCGGCATCGCGCCCGACGAGAACATCAAGCCGCGCACCGTCTCGGTCGCGCATCAGCGCCTGATCGATCCCGTCTTCGCCTTCACGCGCGAGCTGGTCAACGGCCGCGTCCGCGGCTTCGAGGACTACAAGGTGGGCCGCCCCATCGAGTTCGAGCGCAACCTGAAGTCGGACGAGTACGTCGTCACGGACAACCTGTTCAAGGCGTTCAAGGCGTTCACGCTCGGCGACGAGACCTACAAGGGTCTGACCGAGGCGCAGATCGACCGCGCCCGCGACTTCGTCGCCCGCCAGATGCGCTACGACATCGCCTCGGCCTCCTACGGCACGGTGACGGCCACGCAGGCGCTCGTCAACGACGACCCGCAGGTGTCGAAGGCCATCGAGATGCTGCCCCGCGCCCGCGAACTGGCGCTCGCCGCCCAGCGCGGCCGCAACCCGCAGACCAAGACCTTCGACGAGTAACAGCGCGCCCGTCCCGACACGCGGAGGCCGCCGTCTCACCTGACGGCGGCCTCTCTTTTTTCCTCACCGGCGTGAAATGTAAAAAGCGATTGCGCCGCGGAGGATCGCGGCGGCGGGAGGTTTGCGATCCCGAATTCACCAGCGCAAACCTTTCGGCCCGCCGTGATCCCGCGCGGCTAATTCTTCGCCCCCGCGTCAGCCGCCGCCCGTCTCCGAGTGGGGCGCGTCGACGGGCTTCGATTCGGGCGACCCCTTCTGCCGGAGCCAGATCGAGAGCACGACCATCGAGCCGACGGCCAGAAACTCGCTCTGCCAGTTCTGGAACGACTCGAACCAGAAGCGCGACGTGCCCATGTAGGAGAGCGTCGTCACGCGCTCGGCGCTGCCGTGCTCCGCCTGCTCCTCGTTGTACTCGCCCGCGCCGCCCGCCGCGTGCAGCAGGAAGCACACGGCGAAGAGCAGGAAGAAGACGAGCGAGAGCGAGTTCTCGTAGAGCCTCAACACGAACCCGCCCCTGCGCACCGGCCACGGCGCGTCCTTCCTGTTCTTCGACTGACGCGGGTCGCGGTCAACCTCCTCTTCCTTGTCCGGGTCTTTCGACTCGGCCGACCCCCGCTGGTAGAGGAAGGCCGTCAGCGCGACGAAGAGGAACATCTGCAAAAACTCCGACTCCCAGTTCTCCATCGTCGCCTCAAGGAAGTGCGGCGTCGTGAGGTATTCGGAGTAGGTCGCCGGGGGGCGGCCGTGGTCGCGCTGATCGTTGTTATATTCGCGGTGGCCCGCGACCGTCTGCCCGACGATGAAGGCGATAAAGAACAGCCCGAACCAGACGAGCGACAGCCCGTTGTCGCGCAGAAATTTACGCATCCGGCTCACCTCTGTTTTGGAGTAGGTCTGAAACTCCCGCCCGTGTTCGCGGCCGCGCGCGGATGGAGATCGTTCGTGCGAGTCGTCGCCGGCGCTCCTCGAAATGGGCTTGACGCGCCGCGAGTCGCGCGGCGCGCCGTCCGTCTCAGGGGAGGCGCGGGCCGGACGCCGTATAAAACCGTCGGTAAGTCTCAGGCGGAGGGAGGCAACATCATTAGACGCGCGGCGCGGGCCGGTCTGTTCCGTTTCGTACAGAGGGGGCGGCGCTAGGGCAGGCGCGGGCGCGCGCCGCGTGCGTCATTCTTCGGCGGCGAACTGGTGCGCCTGCGGCTGCGGCTTGGCGTCCGGCTCGCGCCGCGCGAGTTGCTTCAGCTCGTCGAAGTCGATCTCCGCGGAGGGGCGCGTGTCGGCCTTGAGCACGCGGCGCATGTGTTCGAGCGCGTGCTCGTTCTCGCGCGGGTCGGCGGAGGCGACGCAGTCTTCGGGGACGAAGAGGTGGAAGTCGCGCATGTAGGCGTCCGAGGCGGTGAAGAGGACGCAGATGTCGCCGGTCAGGCCCGTCAAGACCAGCGTCTTGACTTGCAGGTAGTCGAGCAGGATGTCGAGCGTGGTGGAGAAGAAGCCGGAGTGCTTGGGCTTGAGGACGAAGTAGTCGTCGTCGTTGGGCCGGAGCATCGCGGCGAGCGGACTGCCCGTCACCCCCTCGTCGAGGCAGTGCTGCAAGAGCTTCTGGAAGTCCGACTGCCAGCGGCCGAAGTTGTCGTTGACGTAAACGACGGGCACTTCGGCCTCCTTCGCGCGCCGTTTGAGCGCGCGCAGCCTCTCGGCCGCCGGCAGCGCGTGGCGGAGCAGCGCCTCGCCGCTGTCGAATTCGAGATCGTTGATCACGTCGATGAGGAGGAGTGCGACCTCGGCCTTGTCCGGCACGTTGCCGTGAAGGTCTTCGTTCTTGGCGGGCATCGCTCGCGTCCTTACGTTGTCAGTTTGAGTTCGGGACAATGATGGTCGGCGGCGTGTGAAAAGGCAAACGCGCGCGGCCGGGGAAGCCGCG
>DATCVD010000028.1:0-4854 GCA_036567125.1 Pyrinomonadaceae bacterium
CCGGCCTGCTGCGCGTGAACGAGCGCGGCACCTACCTCTTCCTCGACGTGCACGTCGAGCCGAACGCGCGGCCTGGCCGCCGCGGCATCCGCCTGCGCACGCCGCACGGCGCGGTTGACTTCAACTTCGACATCGTCGAGCCGCTCGCGCGCGCGGGCCGCTTTCAGGGCTTCACGACCGACGACGTGATCTACTTCATCATGCCCGACCGCTTCGCGGACGGGGACGCGTCGAACAACAACCCGCCGAAGTCGCCCGGCCTGCTCGACCGCGCGAAGGGGCGGCACTACCACGGCGGCGACTTCCAAGGCATCATCGACCGCCTGCCCTACCTGAAAGACCTCGGCGTCACCGCCCTCTGGATCAACCCCGTCTACGACAACACCGACCGGCTCGACGAGCGCGAGCTGGCCCCGGAAGTCGTGGGCGGCCCGAAGCGGCCCACCACCGCCTACCACGGCTACGGCGCGATAGACTTCTACGGCGTCGAAGAACACTACGGCGACATGCCGAAGCTGCGCGAGCTGGTGGACAAGGCCCACGCGGCGGGCCTCAAGGTCATTCAGGATCAGATCGCCAACCACACCAGCCCGTACCACCCGTGGGCGGCCGACCGCCCGACGCCGACGTGGTACTACGGCACGACGGAGAACCACCTCTCGAACAACTGGCAGAAGTGGACGGCGATGGACCCGAACGCCACCGAAGCGACGCGCCGCCGCAACCTCGAAGGGTGGTTCATCGACATCCTCCCCGATCTCAATCAGGACGACGAGGAGGTGCGCCGCTACCTCATCCAGAACACGCTCTGGTGGCTCGGCACGGTCGGCTTCGACGCCGTCCGCATGGACACGCTCCCGCACGTCCCCCGCCACTTCTGGCGCGACTGGTCGGCCGCGATCAAACGCGAGTACCCGCGGGTGAACGTCCTCGGCGAACTCTTCGACGGCGACCCCGCGCTGCTCGCCTACTTCCAGCGCGGCCGCGCCGGCCACGACGGCATCGACCCCGGCATCGACACGCTCTACGACTTCGCGCTCTTCTACGCCGTCCGCGACTCCTTCGCCAAAGGCCAGTCAGTCCGCAAGCTCGCGCAGGTGCTCGCGAAGGACTGGCTCTACCCCGACGCGCGCGTCCTCGTCCCGTTCCTCGGCGTCCACGACATGGAGCGGTTCATGAGCGAGCCGGGCGCGACCGCCGAGGGCCTGAAGCTCGCGCAGACCTTCATCATGACCACGCGCGGCACGCCCCTGCTTTATTACGGCGACGAACTCGCCATGCCCGGCGGGGCCGACCCCGACAACCGCCGCGACTTCCCCGGCGGCTTCCCCGGCGACGCGCGCGACGCCTTCACGCGCGAGGGCCGCACCGCCGCCGAGAACGAAGTCTTCGATCACCTCCGCCGCCTCGCGCGCCTGCGCGCGGCCAGCCCGGCCCTGCGCCGCGGCTCCGTCACGCACCTCCACGACGAGGAGCAGCAGGCCGTCTTCGCGCGCAGCCTCGGCGGCGACGTGGCGCTCGTCGCCTTCAACAACGACACGAAGCCCGCGTCGCTCGACTTCGGCGTGCGCGAGGCGGGCCTGCCGGAAGGGGCGACGCCGTGGGACGGCATGGGCGTGCCCGGCGGCGGCGGCCCCCGCGTCGAGAACGGCAGGGTCAGGCTGTCGCTGCCGGCCCGCTCCGCCGCCGTCACCCTCTGGAAAATCGGCGGCGGCTCCGGAACGCGGCCCTGAGTCGCACGATGGTGGTCACAACCCGCCTTCAGTTTTGCTAACAGCTAAAGGCTAACAGCTAACAGCTTTCGGCTTGAGGACTCGACGATGCGACAGAAACCGCGCCTGAGCTTCGGGGAAATCTTCAACATGAGCTTCGGCTTCCTCGGCATCCAGTTCGGCTGGGGGTTGCAGCTCGCCAACATGAGCGCCATCTACACCTACCTCGGCGCGAACCCCGACGAGGTGCCCATCCTCTGGCTCGCCGGCCCCGTCACGGGCCTCCTCGTCCAGCCGATCATCGGCTCGATGTCGGATCGGACGTGGAACCGGCTGGGCCGCCGCCGGCCCTACTTCCTCGTCGGCGCGATCCTCTCGTCCGTCGCCCTCTTCTTCATGCCCGACTCGCCCGCGCTCTGGGCCGCCGCCTCGCTGCTGTGGATTCTCGACGCCTCGATCAACGTCTCGATGGAGCCGTTCCGCGCCTTCGTCGCCGACAAGCTGAACGCCGACCAGCGCACCGCCGGCTTCGTCATGCAGTCGTTCTTCATCGGCATCGGCGCGACGCTCGCCAACGCCCTGCCGTGGCTCTTCGCGAGCGCGGGCGTCACGGGCCGCTCGGAGACGGGCGTCCCGCTCTCCGTGGTCTACTCCTTCAAGATCGGCGCGGCCGCCTTCCTGCTCGCCGTGCTCTACACGGTGGTGACGACGCGCGAGTACCCGCCCGAAGACGTGGAGGAGTTCCGGCGGATGCGGCGCGAGCGGCGCGGCCCCGCCGCCGGCCTCGTCGAAATCTTCTCGGCCATGAAGAGCATCCCGGCGACGATGAAGCAGCTCGCGGTCGTCCAGTTCTTCACGTGGCTCGGCCTCTTCTGCATGTGGATGTTCTTCGGGCTGATGACCTCCTACCACGTCTTCGACGCGCCGGACAGTGATTCGCCCCTCTTCCGCGCGGGCGGCGAGTGGGGCGGGCTGATGTTCGCGGTCTATTCAATCGTCTGCTTCCTCGTCGCGTTCCTGCTGCCGAAGCTCGCGGCGACCGCGGGCCGCAAGAACGTCCACGCCCTCGCGCTCGTCTGCGGCGGACTCGGACTGCTCTCGTGCTACTTCATCGAGGACAAGTATCTGCTGATCCTGACGATGGTCGGCGTCGGCATCGCGTGGACGTCGATCCTGTCGATGCCCTACGCGATTCTGGCGGGCGCGCTGCCGCCGGCGCGGATGGGCGTCTACATGGGCGTCTTCAACTTCTTCATCGTCATCCCGGAGATCATCGCGTCGTTCACCTTCGGCCCCGCGATCCGCATGATCTTCGGCGACGACAACCGCACCGCGCCGCTCTACGTCGTGATGGCGGGCGGCGGCTTCCTGCTGCTGGCCGCGCTCGCGTGCCTCGTGCTCGTGCGCGACGAGGGCGACGCCGACGTGCCCGAACGGGCCGTGATACGCGGCGACGAGCACGAGGCGGTGCTCGTCCAGCAGAACGTGCAGCCGGTTCCGAGCACCGGGCTGATCGACGAGGCGGCGGATCGCAAGTGAGGTTCCGGTTGAGCAAAAAGTCTGACGATGTCGGTCGATCAGGGTCGCGCGGGGGGCAGGGCATGGGATCACGTAAACAGTCGTGCGCGGCCGTCGCGCTCGCGCTGTCGCTCTCGCTGCTGCCGGCGTGCGCGGCGGCGCAAGGCGGGCGCGACGTGTCGGGCGAGCAGGCGCGGCCCGCGCGCGAGTGGGTGCGCGACGCCGTCATCTACGAAATCTACCCGCGCGCCTTCTCCGCGGAGGGCAACTTCGCGGGCGTCACGGCGCAGCTCGACCGCCTCCGAGAACTCGGCGTCACGATCCTGTGGCTGATGCCGATCCACCCGCTCGGTCAGGAGAAGAAGAAGGGCACCATCGGCAGCCCTTACGCCGTCCGCGATTTCCTCGCCATCAACCCCGACTACGGCACGCCCGCCGATCTCAGGCGGCTCGTCTCCGAAGCGCACCGCCGCGGCCTGCGTGTCATCATCGATCTCGTCGCCAACCACACCGCGTGGGACAACGTGCTGATGAAACAGCCCGAGTTCTACGTCCGCGACGCGGCGGGCCGCATCAACTCGCCGCACGACTGGACGGACGTGGCCGAGCTGAACTACGACAACCCGGCGCTGCGCCGCTACATGATCGACGTGATGAAATACTGGGTGCGCGAGTTCGACCTCGACGGCTTCCGCTGCGACGTGGCGGCGGAAGTCCCGACAGACTTCTGGGAGCAGGCGCGCGCCGAGCTTGAGCGGGTCAAGCCCGACATCGTCATGCTCGCCGAGTCCGACAGGCCCGAACTCTTGGTGCGCGCCTTCGATCTCGACTACTCGTGGCCGCTGCACTCGACGATGAACGACGTGCTGCAAGGCCGAAAGCCCGCCTCGGCGTTTCGCGCCACTTGGGAGGCGGACGCCGCGAAGTACCCGCGCAACGCCTTGCGGATGCGCTTCTCCGACAACCACGACGAGCGCCGCGCCATCGCGCGCTTCGGCGAACAGGCCGCGCTCGCGGCCTCCGCTCTGGTCTTCACGCTCGACGGCGTGCCGATGCTCTACAACGGCATGGAGGTCGGCGACACGACCGAGTCGGGCGCGCCCGCCCTGTTCGAGCGCCTCCCCGTCTTCTGGCGGATCGCCGAGCGGCGGCCGGAGTTCCCGCGCTTCTACAAAAGCGTGACGGCGCTGCGGCGCGCGCACCCGGCGCTGCGGCGCGGCGAGCTGATCTGGATCAAAAACTCCGACGAGTCGCGCCTCGTCACCTTCCTGCGCCGCGATCAGGGCGAAGAGCTGCTCGTCGCGATCAACTTCTCGTCGCAGCCCTTCGGCGGCACGGTCGAATCGCCCGGCGGCGCGCCTTACGCGGAAGTGACGCCGGGATCGACGCCCCAGTCTTCCGCCGCCGCCGAAGTCGCCGGCCCGCCCGCGCTCTCGCTCGGCCCGTGGGGGTTCAAGGTTTACAAGCGCCCGATCTTAAAGCCCAAGCCCGGCCTGAATTGACGAATGAAACGCCGAACTGACTGAAGAAGCGAACGCGCCCGATGAGTCCTCTGACGAGAACCGCACTCGCCCTCGCGCTCCTGCTCGCGGCCCGGCCGGAGCCGGCCGCGGGGCGGCAGGGC
>DATCVD010000029.1:0-2824 GCA_036567125.1 Pyrinomonadaceae bacterium
CGGTCGTGGGCGAGATGGACGTTGACTTCGCGCGCGAGAAGGCTGCGGCGGCTCGCGCTGCGTGGGGCCGCTCGGCGGCGACTGCTCGCGGAAGAGGTCGCGGAACTGATCCTCGCGGAAGCGCGGCGTGCGCGGGATGAGATCGACGCGCGCGAGCTGGCCCGTCTCGGTGCGCTGGCCCGTCACGAACAGGAGGTACGTCCCGTCGGGCGACCAAGAGACGATGTTGCTGTCGGCGTTGGCGAGGAAGCTGACGGGCTGCCCCGCGTCCTGCTGGTTCGCGCCGTCGGCCCGCGCGACCGTCACGTTGCGGAACAGGCGCGCGCCCACGGGGACGAAGGCGACCCAGCGCGAGTCGGGCGACCACGCGAACGGCCGCTCCGAGATGATCGGCGGCTGGTCGAGCCACGCCGTCGCGATCACGCGCTCCTGTTTCGACTCGACATCCATCACGCGCATCTCGCGGCGCGCGCGCTGGAAGCCGATCATCCTGCCGTCGGGCGAGAAGCGGGGCGAGGCGTCCGGCTGCGCCGCGTTCGTCAGCCGCGCCTCCGTGTTCGAGCCGAGATCGTAGAGGTACAGGTGCGCGACGCCGTCGCGGTCGGAGACGTAGACGAGGCGGCGGCTGTCGGGCGACCAGTTGATCCCCCACTCGTCGGCGGGCGTCGAGGTCAGGCGCTGACCGTCGCCGCCGTCCGCGGCCGAAGCGGCGAAGACCTCGCCGCGCATCACGTAGGCCACCTTCTTGCCGTCGGGCGAGAGCGCGAAGTCCTGAATCTGATCGGCCTGCCGGACGTGCTCCGCGCCCGGCCCCGCAGGCGCGCCGCGCCGCGTGACGGGGACTTCCGCCGGGCGGCCGTTCGAAGTGTCCAGACGCCAGACGCGGAAGTCGCGCTCGAAGACGATTGTCCTCCCGTCGTACGAGATGCTCGGCCAGAGCACGCGGCCCGACGTGAAATTCGTGACGGCCTTAGCAGCGCCGTTAGCGTCGCGCCGCCAGACGTTTTGGGTGCCGCCGCGATCCGAAACGTAGAAGATCGTGCGGCCGTCCGCGCCCCACATCGGCCACGACTCGCGCGCGCCGCGCCGCGTGATCTGCTCGTAGGAGGCGGGCGCGGCCGCGCCGTTCACGTTCCGGAGCACCCAGATTTCCGACTCGTCGATGTGGCTGCTGCCGCGCCGCCACCACTGGCCCGACGAGAGGCCGCGCGCCGTGAACGCGACGGCCGAATCGTCCGGCGCGGCCTGCGAGAAGAACTCGTTGGTGTAGCGGTCGGCGCTCACCTGCATCGGCGTGCCGCCCTCGGACGGGACGCGGAACAGATCGTTCATCACGCCGGCGATGTCGCGCGAGGTCGAGGAGAAGTAGAGCCAGCGGCCGTCGCGCGACCAGCCGTCAAGGCTGTCGTTGAAGTCGTCGAAGGTGACGCGGCGGAGATCGCCCGTGGCGAAGGTGAGGACGTAGATGTCGCCGTTGCCGGTGCGCGTCGAGACGAAGGCGAGGCGGCGTCCGTCGGGCGAATAGACGGGCCGCCTCTCGTCGGCCGGGTGCGAGACGAGCAGGCGCGCCTCGCCGCCGGCCGCCGGCACAGTCCACAAGTCGCCGCCGGAGGCGAAGGCGATCTCGGCGCGGTCGGGCGAGATCGAAGGCTCCGCGAAGTAAGCTTGCGGCTCGGCCGCCGCGGTCGCTTGCCGCGCGCCCGCCGCCCGAGACGATGCCTGAGAGGCGTAACCGTCGGGCCGCCCGGTCGCCGCGACGACTGCCGCGGCGGGTTGCGCGGCTACGGCCGCGGCGAGCGCGAGGGCGCGCAGGACTCTCAAGGTCATCCGTCCTCCCGGACTTCGGAACTGAAACTCCGTCCGAAATATTTTGCGTTAGTGGGCGGTGTATGAAACAGGCCGCAATATAGCAGACGCGGGCGGGACGCGGACGAAAAATTTCGCGGCCGAGTGTAAACCACTTGCCACGCCCCGGCTTCAATGTTACTTATCCCGACGATGTCGGAATCGCTGCTGCTCATCTTCATCGACGGCCTCGGCATCGGCACGCGCGGGCCGCACAACCCGCTCTCGCTGCTCGGCGACCGCGCCGCGCCGCTCGCCTTCTTCGAGGGGGAGGAACCTGAATTGCCGCACGAGGGCGTGCTCGTCCGCACGGACGCATGCCTCGGCGTCGAGGGCCGCCCGCAGAGCGCGTCGGGGCAGACGACGATCCTGACGGGCGTCAACGTGCCCGCGCGCCTCGGCTACCACAAGCAGGGTTTCCCCAACGAGGACATGCGCGCGATACTGCGCGAGCACTCGATCTTCCTGCAACTCGCGCGCGCCCGCATAGCGCCCGCCACCTTCGCCAACGCCTATACGCCCGGCTTCTTCGTCGAGCGGCCGCGCTGGGTCTCGGCCACGACCGTCGCCGTCGAGGCCGCCGGTCTGAGTTTCCGCACGCTCGAAGACCTGCTGGCGGGCCGCGCGATCTTTCAGGACTTCACGAACGGCGTGCTGCGGGGGCGCGGCTTCGACGCGCCCGCGCGCACAGCCGACGAGGCGGCCGAAGTGCTCGCGCAAATTGTGAGCGAGCACCGGTTCACGCTCTACGAGTATTTCATCACCGACCGCGTCGGCCACGCGCAGGACGGGCCGGCGGCGCTCGCGGTGCTGACGAACCTCGCGCGCTTCGTCCGCGCCGTGCTCGCCCGCGTCGATCTCGCGCGCACGACCGTCCTCGTCACGAGCGATCACGGGAACGTCGAAGACCTCTCGCTGAAGAATCACACGCGCAACCCCGTCCCGACGCTCGCGTGGGGGCCGGGCCGCGCGACGGTGG
>DATCVD010000030.1:0-2371 GCA_036567125.1 Pyrinomonadaceae bacterium
CGGCGCTGGGAGCGCGCGCCGGCCGGCCCCCGGCCGGGTTAAGGGAGCGCCTCCGCCTCAGGGTCGCGGCGGGAAGACGCCTTGCAGCGCGATGCAGAAGTTCAGGGTCAGGTACGGCTGCATGTTGTTGTGCGGGAGACTCCCGCCCGCGGGCGCGAGCGCCTGCGGGGCCATCGTCGTGGCCGTGAAGGTGGCCGTGTAGGGGTTGCCGTTGCTGGCGCGCGTCATGGCATTGCCGCCCGGGTTGTTCGACTCGGCCACGTCGCCGCCCGCCGCGTTCAGGAAGTGGGTGTGGATGGGCATCTCGGAGACGAGCAGCGTGACGGTCTCGGCGCCGCCGATCTGGCCGAGGTCGCGCAGGGAGAGGCCCTGCCCCTGACCGGGGTGCATGGCGGCGCTGCCTTCGAGATCGGGGAGCGCGAAGGTGGACTTGCCGTCGCCGCCGTAAACGGTGCCGAGCAGCGCGAAGAGGGCGGTGTTCTGCGAGAGCGGCAACAACTGGCCGTTGCAGAAGGCCCAGCCCTTGGGGGCGAAGTTGAAGGGGAAGATGCGGATTTCCGCGACGAACGGATCGGCCATGTGTGATCTCCTTAAGTGGGGCTGGGGAACAACCCGAAGAGCGAGATGATGTAGTTGATGCAGAGGAACGGCTGGCAGTTCTCGTGCGGCTGGCTGCCGCCCACGGGCGTGATGGACTGGTTGTTCATCGGGTCGCCGGGCTGGGCGTTGATGAACATGTCGATCTGCGTGGACTTGCCGATCAGGTTGTTGGTCGGCGTGGTCACCGTGGCCGTGTTCTCCGAGGCGAGCGCCGCGTGGTTGTGCATCGGTATCTGCTGGATGGTCAGCGTCACCGACTCCGTGCCGGCCATCTGCGCCAGCGGGTAGGTGACGCCGTCCGGCCCGTTGCCCATGTGGATGGGCACGCGGCTCTGGAGGTTCGGCAGGTTGAAGGTCGATTCGCCGTCGCCGCCGTAGGTCGTGCCGATCAACTGGAAGAGCGTCTCGTTCTCGGAGATGGGGAGTTGCTGCCCGCTACAGAACAGCCAGCCCGCGGGTGCGAAGGTGCCCGCGAACATTCTGATTTCGCCGATGTATGGTTGTGCCATTTTATCTGTCTTCTCCTTCTAGTTCGGCGACGGGAAGATGCCTTGCAGCGCGATGCAGAAGTTGAGCACCAGGTAGGGCATCATGTTGTTGTGCGGCTGGCTGCCGCCGACGTTCGAGACCGTGCCGGGGGCCATCGTGACGAGGCCGGCCGCCCCCGTGTAGAGGTCGTTCGGGGCGGTTTCGCCGACCGCCGTGGTGTTGTCGGGGATGTTCGTGCCGGCCGCGGCCGTCGAGGCTTGGAGGAAGTGGATGTGCTGCGGCATCTGCTGCTGGGTGATCGTGACGGCGCTTGAGCCGGCCCGCTCGCCGAGCGTGTGGCCGTTGCCCGTGTGGATCGGCACCTGCCCCTGCAGGTTCGGGAGCGCGAAGTTGGTCTGCCCGTTGCCGCCGTAGGTCGTGCCGAGCAGCGAGAAGAGCGCTTGGTTCTGGTTGATCGGGAGAAGCTGGCCGTTGCAGAAGGCCCAGCCCTTCGGGGGGAAGTTGAACGAGAAGATTCTGATCTCTGAGAGGAACGGTTCTGCCATCAGTTGACTCCTTTGAGTGCAACAGGGTCGGTAACTGCGGGACTCCGGGGCGCGCGGCCGCGGCCGGCGCGCGGCCTCGGAGACGTGACGGTTAGGGGCTTGGGTCGGTGGAGCTTCAACCGCAGCCGGGGGTTAACAACGGTTAAGCGACAGGCGCGAGGCGCGGCTTAATAAATGACAACGAGGTCTGAACCATCGGGCGGTAATGTTAGATACTCATGGGTGCCCGCCGGAAGGGAGTTCCAAAGGACGACGACGATTGTAGCGGTTATCCCTCCGCTTTTCAAGGCTTTTCGGGCGCGTCGAGGGCGCACGTCAGTTTTAGGTTGTAAGTTTTGGCCCGAAGCATATAGACTGTCGGCCGGCCGCGACCGAGCCTTCCCGCCTCGCTACGCTTTTCCATGGCTTGGCAAAGTTAAGTTCCACCCCCGTCCGCGTGTCCGAGAGGAGTCTGCAACCCCCAATGAATGCTACGCGCCGGAAGTTCCTCCGTGCGGGCGCGGCGTCAGCCCTGTTCGCAGGGTTGACCCTCGCCCCGTCCAAACTGATCTTTGGGCAGAAGAAGCGCCAGCCCACGGCCCCCAACGCCCCGACCGAGACCGATCCCGTCTTCAGCTTCAACGCGTCCACCTTCACGCCCCACGTCGGCTCCGAGTTCCTGCTCGCCGCGGGCGCGCGCGGGCGCGCGACGGCCGCGCGGCTCGAACGCGTGTCGGACTTCCAGCGGGACATGCGCG
>DATCVD010000031.1:0-2047 GCA_036567125.1 Pyrinomonadaceae bacterium
GGCCGCGCGAAGTCCGCACGCCCCGAACGCGCCCGCCTTCCACGTCGATCCCGGTCACCTCGGTTTCGGCCAACACGCGCGCGCCGCGTTCGAGCGCGCGCCCCGTGAAGCCGCGCATCAGCTCCAGCGGCGCGACGAAGCCGTCCCGCTGGCGGAACGTCCCGCCCGCGATCTTGTCACAGCGCAGGCGCGGCGCGCGGCGCGCGACTTCCCCCGCGTCCAGCAGTTCGACATCCCGCAGCCCCGCCGCCCGCTGCCGCTCGCGCGCGGCCTTCAACCCTTCCAACTGCGCGTCGTCCGTCGCAACGAACAGGTAGCCCGCGGCCAAGTAGCCGCAATCGCGCCCCGTCGCCTCGCGGAAGTTCTCGATGAACCCCAGCGAGTAGAGCGACATGGCGACGTTGACCGCGGTCGAGAACTGCGCGCGCACGCCGCCCGTCGCGCGCCCCGTCGAACCCGCGCCCTGCTCGCGCGCGCGCTCGACGATTAAGACGTTCGAGCACCCGCGCTCGGTCAGGTGGTAGGCCACACTCGCGCCCACCACCCCGCCGCCAACGATGACCACATCGGCCGTCTGCATGAGAGAGGTCGGAGGCCAGAGCTAGAGGTTAGAGGTTAGAGGAAGAATCGGTTTTACTGACCTCTGACCTCTGGCCTCTGCTTTACGCCGGTAAGCCTCGGCGCGCGACGCGCTCCATCACGTCGCAGAAGCGGTCGAGTTCTCTGAGCGTCGTGTAGAGGTTGGGCGTGATGCGCAGGCCGCGGAACTCTTCGTGGACGATGGGCGTGGTGAAGATTTTGTGCGCGCCCATCAGGTGCGCGCCGAGTGCGCCCGGCTCGACGTTCTCGATCTCGACCGTGCCGATGGCGCACGACTGCCGGGGATCGAAGGAGGTGTGGAAGCGGACTTTCGGCACGTCCTTCAGGCGGTTCATCCAGTAGCGGGAGAGGAAGCGGAGCCGCGCCTCCTTGCGCGCCGCGCCGACGCCGTTGTGAAAGAGTAACGCCTCGCCGATGGCGAGGCGCGGCGCGGCCGAGTGCGTGCCGATCTCCTCGAACTTGCGTATGTCGCGCGCGTTCCTCTCCTCGGCGGCGAACAGCGGCCAGACCCTTTCGATCTTGTCGCGCTTGACGTAGAGCATGCCGGCGCCCTTCGGCGCGTAGAGCCACTTGTGGAGGGAGGTGCCGAAGTAGTCGCAGGCGAGATCGTCGCGGCGGAACTGGAAGTGCGCGAACGAGTGCGCGCCGTCGACGACGGTTTCGATGCCGCGCGCGCGGGCCATCTCGCAGACCTGCCTGACCGGCGTGATCTGGCCCGTGATGTTGACCATGTGCGAGACGAGGATGACGCGCGTGCGCTTCGTGATGCCGCGCTCGAAGGCGGCGACGATCTCGTCGGTGTTCTTCGGCGCGATGGGGATTTTGACGAGCTTGAGGACTAGCCCTTCGCGCCGCTCGCGCTGGCGCAGGGTGGTCAGCATCCGCGGGTAGTCCTGCGTGGTCGAGAGGATTTCGTCGCCGGGTTTGAAGTCCATGCCGAGGAGCAGGGCTTCGAGCGACTCGCTGGCGTTGCGCGTGATGGCGATCTCCTCGCGGTCGCAGCCGAACAGCTCGGCCAGCCCCGTGCGGATCGTCTCGGACTGCGGCTCCAGGATTTGCCACATCGTGTAGGCCGTCGCGTCCTCCTGCTGCCAGATGTAGCGCACCAGCGCCTCGGTGACGATCCGGGGCGAGGGCGAGACGCCGCCATTGTTCAAGTTCACCAGCCCGCGCGTCACCGAGAACGCCTGCTGAATCTCGAACCAGAAGTCCTCGTCGCGCGCGGCCTCCTCGCTCGTGAGGTGCGCGACGCGCGCGGTCGCGGCCGTCACGTTACGGAGCAGCGCGGCGACCGCCGACGACGAGAGCGCCGCCAGCCCGACGCCGCTGCCGACGGAGGAGAGAAACTTGCGGCGGTCGGACGCCGCGCGGTTGCTTGAGTTCTGTGTGTTCACGGCGTTTCTCCCCCGGCGCGTGCCGGCGGCGCGCGGGTCGAAGTCGGTGCGAC
>DATCVD010000032.1:0-5103 GCA_036567125.1 Pyrinomonadaceae bacterium
TCCTGTTCGAGCGGCGGCTCCCGCTCGACGCCGCCTCGCTCGCCAAGCTCGCGCCCGCCGTCGAGCGGCCCGGCATCCACCTCGGCGTCTGGTACGAGGGGCGCGAGATGTACGTCTGGGGCACGACGCGAAGCGTCCCCAAGTTCTGCTTCGTCCTCGAAGTGGTCGAACCCGGCCTGCTCGTCATCAAGTACCGGCGGCGGCAGGAGACCGGCAAGTACGTCAACGTCGCGGTGCTCAAAGGCGACGAGATCAGGATCGTCAGCGAGGACGGGGCCGAGCTGCCCGACTGCCCGGAGATGCTCACGCCGATGCTCGGCTTCGGCTCGAACGACCCGCGCACCGAATCCTTAAGCGTGCTCGTGCAGTTGGCCGCCTCGATGCGCGCGCACGGCCGCGGCGGCTCGCTGCTCGTCGTCCCGCAAGGCTCGTCGGCGTGGCGCGACTCCGTCGTGTGGCCGATGAAGTACGCGGTCTCGCCGCCCTACGCGGAGCTGGCGGAGCTGATGCGGCGCGATCCGCAGGAGCGCGACGAGCGGCTCTGGCAGGAGGCTTTGCAGGACGCGGTCGAGGCCGTCGGCGGGCTGACGGCCGTGGACGGGGCGACGGTGATCAGCGACCAGTATGAGCTGCTCGCCTTCGGCGCGAAGATCAGGATCAGGGACGGCGCGCCGCTGGTCGAGCGCGTCGTGCTGACGGAGCCGGTGGTCGGCGGCTCGGCCGCCTACGTGAGCCCCGTTGATCTCGGCGGCACGCGCCACCTCTCGGCCGCGCAGTTCGCCCACGACCAGCGCGACGCGGTCGCGCTCGTCGCCTCGCAGGACGGCCGCTTCACGGTCTTCGCGTGGTCGCCCTGCGAGCTGGCCGTGCACGCGCACCGCGTCGAGGCGCTGCTGCTCTGACGGCCGCCGACCGTTCTCGGCGCGCCGCTCGGCGTTGATAACGGGGCGCAAACGATCCACCAAAACAGTTCCTTCGAGCAACGGGGGTGTTGACCGTCGTGTCTGCAAAGCTGGAGATCAGGGAGAGCGGCATCTACGGGAAGGGCTGCTTCGCGCTCGTGCGCTTCCCGGCGCGCAAGAAGATCGCGCTCTACGCGGGCGAGATCGTGCGCGGGCCGCGCCGCATTGAGAAGCGGCTGTGGGAGCAGGACGGCGACATCAAAGTCATCCGCCTCGCCCACGATCTCGCCATCGACGGCGCGGCCGGCGGCGACGCCACCGCCTACATCAACCACTCCTGCGCGCCGAACGCCTTCATGCGGATCGTGCCGGGCGAGAAGGTGGCCTTCTTCGCCCTGCGCGACATCGAGCCGGGCGAGGAGATCACGATGAACTACCGCGACCCCGACCACCCGCCCGTCTGCCGCTGCGGGGCCGCGAACTGCCGCTCGCGCCCCAAACGCCGCAAGAGAAATTAAGAATTAAGAATTAAGAATTAAGAATTAGAAGCAGAAGCCAGAATGAAGATGGCCCGACGGCCTCCATTCTGGTTTCTGTATTCTGACTCCTTAATTCTGACTCCTTAATTCTTAATTCTTAATTCTTAATTCTTAATTCCCCTTCCTTCTTCACGCCAGAAATTTGTGGAACTCGCGCCCGCGCCCGACTGAATACTGTGGGCAGGCGCGAACCGCCGGCCGCGAGGTCGTCTGTTAAGCCCACCGACCGACAGTAATTTCTTCACCACGGGACTCGTCTATCCAATCGGGAGACTCGCGTCTCCTCAGGCCGGCGTGTGTCCGGCCGCCGTCAGGAATACAACCACGGGAGGCATCAAAAGCTGTGCGCAGACTGTCAACATTCTTCGTCCTGTCATTCGCCCTAACGCTCGCGGCCGCCGCCGCCGCGACCACCAACGACGCGGCGCGCGCCGAGGAGGCGCTCAAGCAGGCGCGCGCGGCCGCCGGCGGCGAGGAGAAGCTTCGCGCCGTCCAGAGCCTGACGGCGCGCGGCAAGTACCGGCGCGTCTTCGGCGAGCGCGAAACGTCGGGCGAGCGCGAGCTGAGCTTCCAGTTCCCCGACAAGTTTCTGGTCGCGGACAGCTTCGCCGTCGGCGGCCTCAACACCTCGACCACGACGAGCAAGGGGCTAAACGGCGACGACGCGTGGCAGGGCGGCCGGGGCGGGATGTTCTTCATCGGCGGCCCGCAGATGACCGAGGAGCAGAAGACGGCGATGTTCCGCCGCAACTTCCGGATCGAGTGGGCGCGGCTCGCGCTCGGCATGCTGCTCACCACGCAGCCGTCCTTCCCCGTCCAGTTCACCTACGCGGGCGAGGCCGAGGCCGAGGACGGGCGCGCCGACGTGCTCGACGCCGCGGGGCCGGAGAAGTTTGCCGCGCGCCTCTTCCTCGACAAGGGGACGCACCTGCCGCTGATGCTCACCTACAAGACGACAGCGCGCCGGATGGCGGGCGGCGGCGCGGTCAGCATCCGGCAGGGCGTGTCGAAGGAGGAGCTCGACAAGATGCTCAAGGAGCAGGAGGCGAAGATGGGGCCGCCGCAGGAGGTCGAGCACCAGATTCGCTTCTCCGACTTCAAAAAAGTCGGCGGGCTCACCCTGCCGCACCGCATCACGCAGACCTCCGACTCGAACGACATGACCGAGGAGTGGGAGATCACGAAGTACGAGATCAACCCGCAGCTCAAGCCCGACACTTTCAAGAAGCCTTAAGCGGGGGAGGTGTGAGCGATGCGCTTAAGTAAACTTAACAGACTCGCGCTCTCCGTCTGCCTCGTCGCCGCGCTCGCCGCGCCGCCCGCGTCCGCCCTCGCGCAGTCGCGCGACGCGCCGGAAGCCAGCCTGCGCGTCACGGTTTACGATCCGACCGGCGCGCTGGTCGCCGACGCGCGCGTGCGCCTGCGCTCGAAGGACGCGGAGAAGCGGGCCGACACTTCGCGTCAGGGCGAGGCCGCGTTCGCGCGCTTGCGGCCGGGCGAGTACCGGCTGACGGTCGAGGCCGAGGGCTTCGCGGCGTTCGAGCACCCCGCGATTTCCGTCGCCGCGGGCGCGAACCAGACGGAGGTGCGGCTCGAAGTCGCGGCCGTGAGCGAGGAGGTCACGGTCTCGCGCAGCGAGCAGGAGAAGAAAGTCGATCCGCAGGGGCCGGCTTTCTCGAACATCCTGACCGAGGCGCAGATCGCCCAACTGCCCGACGACCCCGAAGAGCTCGAACAGGCCCTCAACACGCTGGCCGGCCCCGGCGCGACGATCCGCGTCAACGGCTTCCGCGGCGGCAAGCTCCCGCCGAAGTCGCACATCAAGGAGATTCGCTTCCGCCTCAACCCCTACGCCGCCGAGAACCACGAGACCGGCTTCGGCTTCGTCGACATCACGACCAAGCCGGGCCTGAGCGCGTGGCACGGCACGCTCAACTTCGGCTTCCGCGACGAGTCGCTGAACGCGCGCCCCGTCTTCGCGCCGCGCCGCAACGACGAGCAGCAGCGCCGCTTCGGCCTCGCCTTCGACGGCCCGCTCTGGCGCAATCGCACCTCGTTCTTCTTCTCGGCCGACGCCAACGCCGGCTTCGACACCAAGTCGATCAACGCCGCGCTCCCCGGCGGGATTCTGAACGAGACCGTCACGCGCCCGTCGCGCACCCTGAACGTTCAGGCCCGCGCCGAGCACGCGCTCACGAAGACGCACATGCTCCGGCTCGAATACCAGCGCAACGCCGCGCGCACGGGCGGCCTCGGCATCGGCGATCAGGACTTGCCCGAACGCGCCTACACCACCGATCAGGCCGAGCACATCTTCCGCCTCGCCGACACCGGCCTCGTCTTCAACCGCTACTTCAACGAGCTGCGCTTTCAGGCGCGCGCGCAGCGGATCGAGTACACGCCCGCGGCGGAAGCGCCGACCGTCATCGTCAACAGCGCCTTCAACCGCGGCGGCGCGCAGCTCCGCGGCTCGCGCCGCGCGACCGAAGTGGAGGTGGCCGAGAACTTCGACATCCCCTTCGAGAAGCACTCGATGCGCGCGGGCCTCCTGTTCGAGGCCGGCACGTACGAGTCGGACGAGGGCCGCAACTACCTCGGCACTTTCCAGTTCGCCAGCCTCGCGGACTTCGCCGCCGGCCGGCCGACGACTTACTCGCGGCGCACGGGCGACCCCGCGCTCTCCTACACGAACTTCCAGTTCGGCTGGTACTGGCAGGACGACTTCCGCGTCCGCAAAGACCTGACGCTCTCCTACGGCCTCCGGCACGAGACGCAGACGCACCTCCGAGATCGCTCCAACTTCGCGCCGCGCCTCGGCTTCGCTTGGTCGCCGCTCAAGTCCGGCAAGGTCACGCTGCGCGGCGGCGCGGGCCTGTTCTACGACTGGTTCACGGCCTCGACCTTCGAGCAGACCGTCCGCGTTGACGGCGTGCGCCAGCGCGATCTGATCGTCACCTCGCCCGGCTTCCCCGACCCGCTCCTGAGCGACGGCGTCGCGCTCCCGCCGAGCCGCGTCCAGAGCCACCCCGACTTGCAGATGCCCTACGTCTTGCAGTCGTCGGTCGGCGTGGAGACGCAGCTCCTCAAACGTTTTCGTTTCCACACCGACTACCAGTTCCAGCGCGGCGTCCACCTGCTTCGCGGGCGCAACGTCAACGCGCCGCTCGGCGTCGGCCTCCCGCGCCCCGATCCGTCGCTCGGCAACGTCACGCAGATCGAATCATCCGGCAACTCGACGCTGCACCGCGTCATGGCTCACCTCTCGCCCGCCGCGCTCAAGATCGGCGGCAGCAACTGGTTCTGGAACTTGCACTACCGCTGGCAGCACCAGACGAGCGACACCGACGGCCCGTTCGCGCTGCCCGCCAACAGCTTCGACCTCAGCGGCGAGCGCGGGCCGTCGCTCCTCGACCAGCGCCACCACTTCTCGGCCCTCTTCAGCCGGAAGGTTCTGAAGAACCTGAACCTGATGACCATCGTCAGCGCCGGCTCGGCGCGCCCCTACAACGTCACGACGGGGCGCGACGACAACGGCGACACGATCTTCACCGACCGGCCCGCGGGCCTCTCGCGCAACAGCGCCCGCGGCGACTCGCGCGTCGACGTGACCGCGCGCCTCTCCTACGGCATCGACTTCGGCGGCGCGCGCAAGCCCGAAGCGG
>DATCVD010000033.1:0-6160 GCA_036567125.1 Pyrinomonadaceae bacterium
CCGGCGGGCGGACACGAGGGTTTTTGTCTCTCGACTTCGCGCACGCCACACCACCCGGCTCTTAACCGACGGTCAAACTGTTTTTATGTTCGAACGCTACACGGAAAAGGCGCGGCGGGTCATCTTCTTCGCGCGCTACGAGGCCAGCCAGTTCGGCGCGCCGGCCATCGAGCCGGAACACCTGCTGCTCGGCCTGATGCGCGAGGACAAGACCCTGACGGCCCGCTTCCTCGCCCGCGCCCAAGCCTCGCTCGAAGCCATCCGCAAGGAGATTGAGACCCGCGCGCCGCTGCGCGAGAAGATTTCCACCTCGGTCGAGCTGCCGCTCGCGCCCGAAACCAAGCGCGTGCTGGCCTACGCGCACGAGGAGTCTGACCGCCTCCAGCACCGCCACATCGGGACGGAGCACCTGCTGCTCGGCCTCCTGCGCGAAGAGCGCTCGATGGCCGCCGAGATTCTCTACGAGCGCGGCCTGCGCTTGGTGGCCGTGCGCGAGGAGGTCGCGCGCGCCACGGGGAGCGACCCGCGCGGCTCGCAGAAGAAGGACACGCCGCACCTCGCGGAGTTCTCGCGCGATCTCACCGAAGACGCCGCCAACGACAAGCTCGACCCGCTCGTCGGCCGCGAGGGCGAGATCGAGCGCGTCGTGCAGATCCTCTGCCGGCGGACGAAGAACAACCCCGTGCTGATCGGCGAGCCGGGCGTCGGCAAGACGGCCATCGTCGAAGGACTCGCGCAGCGGATCGTGCGCGGCGACGTGCCGACCTTCCTTGAGAACAAGCGCATCCTCTCGCTCGACCTCTCGCTCATCGTCGCGGGCACGAAGTACCGCGGGCAGTTCGAGGAGCGGCTCAAGCAGATCATGCGCGAGCTGGTCGAGAACCCGCAGTACATCGTCTTCATCGACGAGCTGCACACGCTCGTCGGCGCGGGTTCGGCCGAAGGCTCGCTCGACGCGGCGAACATCCTGAAGCCGGCGCTCTCGCGCGGCGAAATCCAGTGCATCGGCGCGACCACGCCGGCCGAGTTCCGCAAGTCGATTGAGAAGGATCGCTCGCTCGAACGGCGCTTTCAGGCCGTCAAAGTCCCGCCGCCTTCGGAGGCGGAGGCGATCAGCATCCTCGACGGCGTGCGCGAGCGCTACGAGGCGTTCCATCAGGTGCGCTACACCGAGGACGCCATCGAGGCCGCCGTCTACCAGTCGAACCGCTACATCCCCGACCGCTTCCTGCCCGACAAGGCCATCGACGTGATCGACGAGGCCGGCGCGCGCGTCAAGCTGCGCGTCCGCCGCGACGCCGGGATCGGCGGCGACGCCGGACTCGCGCCGCCGCTCGCCGACGGCCGCGCGCGCCCCTCCTATCTGCTCGACAGCCTGTCGGCCGCGCGCTTGCAGGACGAGGAGGAGATGATCCTCTCGGCGGCCGTGACGCGCGACGACGTGGAGGAAGTGATCGCGCGCTGGACGGGCATCCCCGTCACGTCGCTGAAGGAGGAGGAGACGCAGAAGCTGTTGCGGATCGAGGAGGAGTTGCGGCTGAGAGTCATCGCGCAGCGGCCCGCCATCTCGGCGCTCGCGCGCTCCATCCGGCGCTCGCGCGCGGGGCTGAAGAGCCCGCAGCGGCCCGTCGGCTCGTTCCTGTTCCTCGGCCCGACGGGCGTCGGCAAGACCGAAGTCGCGCGCAGCCTCGCGGAGTTTCTGTTCGGCTCGGAGCGCGCGATGATCCGCTTCGACATGTCGGAGTTCATGGAGAAGCATTCGGTCTCGAAGCTGATCGGCTCGCCCCCCGGCTACGTCGGCCACGAGGAGGGCGGGCAGCTGACCGAGCGCATCAAGCGTTCGCCCTACTCCGTCCTCCTGTTCGACGAGATCGAGAAGGCGCACCCCGACATCTTCAACGTCCTGCTGCAAGTCTTCGAGGACGGCATCCTGACGGACGCGCTCGGCAACACCGTCGATTTCAAGAACGCGATCATCATCATGACCTCGAACATCGGCGCGCGCTTCATCCAGAAGCGCGCCGCGCTCGGCTTCCAGGCCACGGTCGCCGACACGCGCGAGAAGTTGGAGGAGATGGTGATGTCGTCCGTCAAGCAGACCTTCAACCCCGAGTTCATCAACCGCCTCGACGAGATCATCATCTTCGACCAGCTGGCCGAGGATGAGCTGCTGGAGATCGTCGGCCTCCAGATCAACCTGCTCAACCGGACGCTCAGCCGGCGCGGCCTCGAAGTGCGCCTGACGGAAGACGCGCGGCGCTGGATCGTGCGCAAGACCTGCTCCGACCGCTCGTACGGCGCGCGCCCGCTGCGCCGCGCGCTGCAAAAGTACGTCGAAGACCCGCTCTCCGAGGCGCTCATTCAGGGCGAACTCAAGGGCACGAGCGTCATCGAGGTTTACGAGGAGGCCGGCGCGCTCTCGCACCGGCCGGCCGGGGTCGAGGAGCCGGGCGTCCCCGTCTTGGCCCACTAAAGACTGAGAGCAAACGGGAAAGAGTCAGGGCGAAAGGGGCGGGGCCGGGTCAAGCTCTCGGCCCCTTTCCTTTTGCCCTTTGCCCTTTGCCCCTTGTATAATGCGCGCCTTTGCGGGCGTCGTATGGGTTGGCAACGCGGTCTCACGCGCCGCGCGTCCAAAGGACACCGGGGCGGGCAGGGCGCGCGGAGGGTCGGGAAACGACCGCTCCCGTCGCGCGCGCGTCGCCCCGGTCAAGGCTAAAGCGTCATCCGAAAGTTTAATTCTCTCAAGAAGTGGCAGCACGTCCCCGGCCACCCCAAAGTTCATTCACTTTGAGGCGATAGCAATTATGCGAAACAGCGCGCCCCTGCGGCGCATACTCGTGGCCGCCGTCCTGTCGCTCGGCCAACTCGCCCTGCCCTCCGGGGGGGCGGCCCCGTTCGCCGCCCGCGCGCAGGAGCCGCAGGCCGCGCCGGCCTCCTCGCAGCAACTCGTCGAGAGCGTGGACATCACCGGCAACCGCCGCAACCGGGACGAAGACCTGCTCTTCTACATCCAGACGCGGCCGGGCGACCCGTACAACGAGGAGCAGGTGTCGCGCGACTTCCAGACGCTGATGAACCTCGGCTTCTTCCAGCGCACCGACTCGCGCGTCACGACCGAGACGGGGCCTCGCGGCGGCCGCGTCGTCACCTTCGAGGTCAAGGAACTCCCGATCATCCGCGACTTGCAGTTCGAGGGGCTCTCGTCCGTCACCGAGTCGGACGTGCTCCGCACCTTCCGCGAGCGGAGGGTCGGCATCCAGAAGGAGAACGTCAGCGATCCCGTCAAGCTGCAGGCCGGCGTCCGCGTCATCAAGGAGCTGCTCTCGGCGCGCGGCTACCCGGAGGCGACGGTCGAAATCCGCCGCGAGGAGGTCTCGGCCACCAGCGAGGCGATCACCTACGTCGTGGACGAGAACGAGCGCGTCCGCGTCGTGGACATCCAGTTCACCGGCAACGAGCACTTCTCGGACGGCGAGCTGCGCGGCGCGATGAAGTACGTCAAGGAGGCCGGCTTCATCTCGCGCTTCAAGGGGCAGGACATCCTCGACCCCGAAAAGCTCGAAGCCGACTTGAAGGGCAACGTCGCCAACTACATGCGCGGCAAGGGCTACCTCCAAGCCCGCACGGGCGACCCCGTCATCGAGGGCTTGGGGCCGCGCCGCACCGGCTTCCCCCTGCCGCTCCCGCTGCTCTCCTCGACCGACGAGGCGCTGCGCATCTCCGTCCCCATCATCGAGGGCCGGCTCTACCGCCTCGGCGACGTGAAGATCGAGGGCAACTCGATCTTCTCCGAGCAGGTCATCCGCCAAGTCATCGGCCTCAACAAGGGCGACGTGGCGTCGGGCGAGCGCATCTACAAGTCGCTCTTCGAGGAGCTGAAGAAGCTCTACGGCCGCGCCGGCTTCATCCAGTACGAGGCCGACCCGGAGCCGACCTACAAGGACAGCCCGGCGAACCCGCGGGAGGGCGTGGTCGATTACACGATCACGATCAACGAGGGCCGGCAGTTCACGCTGCGCCGGCTGGAGTTCGCCGGCAACACCTTCACGCGCGACAACGTCCTGCGCCGCGAGTTCATCCTGAACGAGGGCGACATCTACAATCAGGACTACGTCGAGTACTCGGTGCTGCGCCTGAACCAGCTCGGCTTCTTCGACCCGGTCGATAAGGACAAGGACGTTGACTTCCGCCAGAACGAGGAGGAGGGCCTCGTCGACGTGACCGTCAAGGTGGCCGAGCGCGGCCGCCAGCAGATCTCCTTCAACGGCGGCATCTCCGGCATCGGCGGCTCCTTCTTCGGCCTCGACTACTCGACGAACAACCTCTTGGGGCGCGGCGAGTCGCTCGCCCTCCAGTTCGCCGCCGGCAACCGGCAAAGCTCCTTCGTCTTCTCGTTCACCGAGCCGTACATCCAGAACCGCCCGATCACGGCCGGCTTCTCGGTCTTCGCCTACTCGCTGAAGTTCTTCGGCGAGGGCACGTTCCTCTCGAACAACCAGTCCGCGCTGCAAGGGCTGACCAACCAGATCGACTTCTTCAACACCTCGGACGAGAACCTGTTCACGCAGCGTACGCTCGGCGGCTCGATCTTCGCCACCGCCCCGCTCTCCGAGTTCTACAAGAAGCGGCCCTTCACGCTCTCGACCCGCGTGGGCCTGACCTACTCGGTCTCGCAGACCTCGACGCGCGACCCCGAGGTCAACCAAGACCCGAACAACCCGCAGAACCGCATCCCCATCATCTACGAGCAGACCAACATCCTGACGAGCCGCCTGACGCCGACCGTCGTCTACGACTCGCGCGACGTGCGCGGCGTGGACGCCATCAACGGGCAGCAGCTTCAGGTCGCGCTCGCGTTCGCGGGCGTCGGCGGCGACGTGCGCACCTACCAGCCGTCCGTCTCCTACCAGCGCTTCTTCCCCGTCAGGAACAAGCGCGCGACGATCCCGCACGTCTTCGGCTTCCGCATCCTCGCCGGCCACGTCGGCGCGTTCGCCATCTCGGAGCGGGTCAGGCAGGCGCAGGAGCGCAGCATCTCGTTCGTCAACGGCGTCCCGATCTACGAGCGCTACTTCCTCGGCGACGAGTTCACGGTGCGCGGCTACGGCCCGCGCCAGATCAGCCCCATCGTCCCGCTCGAACAGTTCGTCACGACGCAGAACGTCGTCGTGGCGACCAACCCGACGGGCGCGGTGACGGACGCCACGCGGCTGCCCGAGCTGGATCGCTTCGCCTCCCTCGGCACGTTCACCGGCCCCGGCGGCGTGAACCCGCGCCTGCTCACGCGCGGCTTCCAGCCCATCGGGGCCGACACGCAGCTGCTCGGCAACTTCGAGTACCGGCTGCCGATCTTCGGCCCCGTCTCGGCCGCCGCCTTCCTCGACATCGGCACGGTCTTCAACATGCGCCGGGGCGGCGATCAGATTTTCTCGACCACCTTCCAGGCCGACGACCCGTTCCTCGGAACCATCGGGTTCATCCCGTGCGCGGCCGCGCCGCCCTTCTTCATCGCCCCCGCGTCGCTCTCGGCGCTGGCGGCCTGCGCCGAGAACTCGCAGCTCGCCTTCTCGCTCGCCGGCGGCCTCGTCGCGCGCGACGGCCGCCTCGTCTCGCGCGAGGAGTTGGACAACGCGCGCCGCGTCGGCCCGATCGGCCTCGACGGGCTGCCCTTCGGCTTCCAGTCGGTCTTCCTGCGCGGCGAGGCGCAGACGAACACGGCCGTCCGCCTCTCGCAGGCCGCCTTCGACCGGATCAGCGACTTCCGTTCGAGCATCGGCGCGGAGGTGCGCATTCAGCTGCCGGTCGTCAACGTCCCGTTCCGCCTGATCTACGCCTACAACCCGCAGGCGCGGCGCGGCGTCAGCGATCAGGTGCCGCTCAATTTCAACGAGGACAGGCAGGTCTTCCGCTTCAGCATCGGGCGGACTTTCTAAGCCGGCTTTAGCGGGCGGACTTTCCGGCCGCCCTCTGTTAAACTTCCGGGCCGGGGCGCAACGGGGCGGCCCCCCGCCGCATCCAAAAGGTTTCCGCCCTCGTTTCCCAACTCAGTTAAGGAGCAGTACAGAAAAGCAATGAATCAGATTCGCCTCTCGGCCGCCGCAGTCGCGCTCGCGGCCCTCTTCGTCGCCGGAGCGCAGGCGCAGACCGGCGCCCCCGCCCG
>DATCVD010000034.1:0-4930 GCA_036567125.1 Pyrinomonadaceae bacterium
CGAGGTCTTGGCGCGAGCAGGCGCAGGGGTAGACGCGGCCGGCGGCGACAAGCTCGCGCCACGCGGCGAGGTAGAGAGCGCGCCGCTCGCTCTGCGAGTACGGGGCGCAGGGGCCGCCCGCGTCCGGCCCCTCCTGCCAATCCAGCCCCAGCCAGCGCAGGTCTTCGACGAAGGAGCGGACGAACTCCGCGCGCGAGCGCTGCGGGTCTAAGTCTTCGTTGCGGAGGACGAGCGTGCCGGAGCGTGCGCGCGCTCGCGCGGAGGCGATCCAGAAGGTGCGCGCGTGGCCGAGGTGGAGGTGGCCGGTGGGCGAGGGCGCGAGGCGGCCGCGGTAGCCGGCGGCCTTCAGGATTTTCGCTTTGGCGGGTAGGTTAGGGTTCAAACTCGGAGCGCGGTATACCCGACTGGCGGATGATTGACAGCAGAGTTCCGGTTCGCAACTCGTCGTGCACCGGCACGGGGACGGTGACAGTTGCGTCGTCCGTCAGCCTTTGCCTCACGACGTGACTGCCCCTCTGACGTTTCTCGACGAAGCCGTGCCGTGACAGGATCGCGCAGACCTCACGGCCGGAGAGCCTACGCAGCTTCCCCGACCGTAACCTCCAAGCGCGTGATGTAGATTTCCGTATTGAGCCGCCCGGCGATCTCCGCCGGGGATGCCGTTTCGAGAAACAGTTCGACGGCCTCTTTCAAGTTCCCGCGGGCCTCTTCGACGGACGCGCCTTGGCTGGCGACATCCAGTTCAGGGCAGAGCGCGACGAACTCGTTGTCCTCCCGCCAGATGGTCGCGGTAAAGGTTCGTATCATTTCCTGCTCCTTAAGCTTTACACCGGAGGCTCGCGCCAGACGCTGGGGCGTTCGGACAAAGTCGCGGCGGGGCGGAAAGTCGGTTCGTCGCCGTCCGCCGCGCGGTCGAAGCCGCGGAGGAAGAGGCGCGTGACGTTCTCGACGAGATCGGCGACGGAGAGCGCGCCCGCCGGGTCGTACCAGTTGTAAATCCAGTTCATCATGCCGAAGAGGGCGTAGGTGGCGACCGTCAGATCGATGCGCGCGGCCGCGTCGTGGCGCGCCTGCAACTCGGCGAGGATGCCGCGGACGCGGCGCGTGTACTGCTGCTTCTTCGTGGAGACGCGCTCGTGCAACTCGCCGGCCAGCGCGTCGGCCTCGTGCGAGAGCACCTTCATCTCGGCCATGTTGGCGGCGAAGAACGAGAGGTGGTTCTCGACGACGACGCGCAGTCGCCCGGCCGGGTCGGCGGCCTCCCGCAGGCGCTCTTCGAGCCGCGCGAGCACGCGGCCGAAGCAGTTGTCTTGGATGAGGAAGAGGAGCTCTTCCTTCGACGCGCAGTAGTAGTACAGCCCGGCGAGGCTCACGCGCGTGGCGCGCGAGATGTCGCGCATCGTCGTCGGGTGGTAGCCCTTCTCGGCGAAGATGCGCGCCGCGGTGCGGAGGATGAACTCCAGCTTCTGATCGTAGCGCGTGAAATCTTCCATAAGGCAGGTGAGAGGGGAAGGGGTAAAGGGGTGCTGGAATTCCGTTCCTGTACTCCCACCCCCTCCCCGTGCCCGAACGTTTTAAAGTCTGACGTACTCGAACTCGAACGGCAGCCCCTTGATGCCGGCGGGCGGCCGCGCGATCCAGCCGGCGATCTGGCCCGGCTCGGTGACGGGGCGCATCAGGCTGCGGACGTACTCGCGATCCCCCAGCGAGGGCAGCCACTCGGGCCTCCGGCTCTCGAACGCTTCCTTCGAGATCAGGTTGCCCCGCACGTCGAAGGCGTGGCCGGCGAACTCGCCGACGTGGCGGTGGAAGCGCGTGCTCGGCAGGTAGAGCCGCTCGGAGACCCCGGCGTCTTCGAGCGACTTGTTCCAGCGCTTCATCGCGCGCTCGCAGTCCTTGACGTACTCGCCGCGCAGGACTTCGTTCAGGGCGTTGCGCATCGGGACTTCGCGCGACGCGAGGCGTCCGTCTTCGACCACGGTCAGTTGGAACACGTCGTCGCGGACGAGGTGATCCGTGTACTGCTCCTGCTCCTTGAAGCGGCCCTTGAGGCCGGCGGCGAAGAAGTCGGCGGAGTTGGAGCTGATCTCGCCGCCGAAGAGGTCGAGCGAGTAGCTGAACCAGAAGTTGATGTACCGCTGGATGATGTCGAGCGGGATGCCGCCCTCCCCGCGCACGTCCTCGTTCGGGTTCTGCTGCATCAGCTCCGCCGTGCGCTTGACGACGCGCCCCACCCCGGTCTCCCCGACGAAGAGGTGGTGCGCTTCTTCCGTCAGCATGAACTGGCAGGTGCGCGCGAGCGGCTCGAAGCCCGACTCGGCGAGGGCGGCCAGCTGGTACTTGCCGTCGCGGTCGGTGAACATCGTGAAGCAGAAGAAGTTGAGCCAGTCGTCGCAGGGCTGGTTGAAGGCTTCGAGGATGCGCGGCTTGTCGGAGTCGCCGCTGCGGCGTTCGAGCAGCGCGTCGGCCTCGTCGCGGCCGTCGCGGCCGAAGTAGCCGTGCAGCAGGTAGACCATCGCCCAGAGGTGGCGGCCCTCCTCGACGTTGACCTGAAACAGGTTCCTGAGATCGTAGAGCGACGGGCAGGTCTTGCCCAACTGCCGCTGCTGCTCGACCGACGCCGGCTCGGTGTCGCCCTGCGTGACGATGATGCGGCGCAGCGCGTTGCGGAACTCGCCGGGCACTTCCTGATAGGCGGGCTGGCCGTAGTTGTCGCCGAAGCCGACCGTCGCGCCCGGGTCGGCCGGCTTGAGGAAGATGCCCCACTTGTAGTCGGGCATCTTCACGTAGTCGAAGTGCGCCCAGCCTTCGGGCGTGACGGAGACGGCCGTGCGCAGGTACACGTCCTTCTGCTGGAAGCCTTCCGGCCCCATCTCGTGCCACCAGTCGAGGTAGCTCGGCAGCCACTTCTCCAGCGCGCGCTGCAAACGCTTATCGCCCGACAGGTTCACGTTGTTAGGAATGCGCTCGTAGAGTTCCATGATGACCTCGTGAATCGTGAATCGTGAATCGTAAATCGTGGAAGACAGGTTTTCTTCTATTCACGATTTACGATTCACGATTCACGGTCTTTATGTCCGCTTGTAATCGAACTGCGGCTGCGTCGGCTTGCCGTAGTTCGTCAGTGCGCCCTCGGGGCCGACGGCGTTGGGGCGCTGGAAGATCCAGTTCTGCCAAGCGGTGAGCCGGCCGAAAATCTTGGTGTCGAGCGTCTCCTGCCCGGCGAAGCGCAGGGAGGCTTCCATGCCCGTCAGGGCGTCGGGCGAGAGCGAGGTGCGCTCCTCGATGGCGACGCGGATTTCGTCCTCCCAATCCAGATCGTCGGGCGCGAAGGTGACGAGGCCGAACTCGTCGGCCTGCCCGGTGTCGAAGCGCCCGCCGCGGGCGAGCACCTCGCCGGCCTTTTCGGGCGCGGCGAGGAAGCGGGATTGCAGGCGCGTCAGGCCGTTCGACATCGGGAGCGCGCCCGCGTTCAACTCGCTCACGGCCAGCTCGACCGGCTGGTCGGGGTCGTTGAGCATGTAGCTGCGGTCGGCGGCCAGCAGGAGTTCGAGCAGGCTGCCGGCGAAGCAACTGCCCGGCTCGGCGAGCGCGAAGAAGCTCTTGGCCGTCATGTCGAGGCGGCGCAGCACGCGCGCCATGTGCAGCGTGATCTCGCGGGCGAGCCAGTTCTCGCGGTTCGAGACGAGCGCGCGGTCGACGGCGAGCACGTCGTCCGCGTCGCCCTCGGTGCGCAGGCAGACCAGACCGATTTCGGGTTCGTTGACGCGGAGGTGGAGCAGCGCGTCGTCCAGCTCGCGGTAGGCGCGCAGCGGCCAGTAGCGGTCGCCGAGCGCGTGAATCTCTTCGGGCGTCGGCGGCAGGCCGGCTTCCGGGCCGCGCACGGTCAGGTCTGCGTAGCGGCCCGCGCGGTCGTAGCGCAGGCTTACGTACTTGTACTCACGGCCCGCGTCCGTCGCTCCGACTTCGAGCGGGTTGAGCTTGATGCCGGGGCCGTCCTTCTCGCCGCCGGCCGCCCCGGCAAGCTCTCTGACGTGAGCGTCGATGCCTTCGTCGAACTTGCTCGTCGGGAAGTGGCCGTCGATCAGTCCCCACTCCTGCGCGCGCTTCGCCTTGAGACCTTCGGCGAGCGTGGAGAAAACGTCGGCGCGGTCGCGGCGCACCTTGCGCTTGTCAACGAGCCGCGTCAGCCCGCCCGTGCCGGGCAGCACGCCGAGCAGCGGGACTTCCGGCAGCGAGACGGCCGAGTTGCCGTCGTCGACCAGATAGATTTCGTCGCAGGCGATGGCGAGTTCGTAGCCGCCGCCCGAGGCCGTGCCGTTCAGGGCCGCGACGTAACGCTGGCCGGAGTTGGCCGAGGCGTCCTCGATGGAACAGCGCGTCTCGTTGGTGAACTTGCAGAAGTTGACCTTGAAGGCGTGGCTCGACGTGCCGAGCATGTAGATGTTCGCGCCCGCGCAGAAGATGCGCGGCTTCAAACTCCTCACGACGACGACGCGCGCCTCCGGGTGCTCGAAGCGCAGGCGCTGAACCGCGTCGGCCAACTCGATGTCCACGCCCAAGTCGTATGAGTTGAGCTTGAGCTTGTAGCCCTCGGCCAGCGTCTCGTCCTCGCGCACGTCCATCGAGAGCGTGGCGACCCGCCCGTCTATCTCCAAGCGCCAGTGCTTGTAACGCTCCGGCGATGTCTCAAAGTTGATCATCAAAAACTGACTCCAACCCGAATGATTTTCGACGCGGCCGCGCGCCCCCAACTTCTGACCACAGGCGCGGCCGCACATCCGCTAAAAACAGCGAGGATTGTTCGAACGTCCGTTCGAAAAACGATAATATCCCGCCAAAACCGGCGAGTCAAGCGGCCGCGCGCCGCGTCGGCGCGAAGAACTGCGGAACCACACGCGCGGCGCGCGGGGGCTGACGGCGCGGCCGG
>DATCVD010000035.1:0-12530 GCA_036567125.1 Pyrinomonadaceae bacterium
CCCGCCGCCCGCGTCCGCGGCGTCGCCGCCCGCGAGCCGCTGCGCGATGCGGTCGGCGATGGATCGGATTTTGTCCCGCTCTGTGCTCAACGCGCCCCGCCTCTCGTCGCCTCGTCCGGCAGCAGATCGATCGTGTCCACGACGCCCACGATGGCCGAGTCAATCGCCGCGCCCGCCTTGCCCGTCGCGGCGGTCGAAGCGCCCCAGCCCTCCTGCACGATGAGCACCACGTCGCCCACGCCGGCGTCGACCGAGTCGAGCGCGAGCAGCGCGACGCCCGACTCCGCGCCTTCGGGCGTGATGGGCTGGCAGAGCATCACGCGCGCGCTCGCGTAGCGCTCGTTCTTCTGCGTCGCCACGACGTTGCCGATCACGCGCGCGATGATCAAGCGCGCCCCCCGATGTCCGTCACGTGCGCCTCGGAATCGACGATGCCGATGATCGTGCAGTCGGTCGGCGTGTCCTCGCGCCGGAACGGGAAGCTCGCCTCCTTGCCGCGACACCAGAAGACCAGCTCGCCCGTCCCCGCGCCCACCGAATCGAGCGCGACGATCGGCTTGCCCTGCGGCCTCAGGTTCGCGTCGAGCGTCTGCACGACAAGCAGCTTCCGCCCTTCGAGCGAATCGTTCTTCACCGTCGCCACGACCGTCCCGATGACACGCGCGAGATGCATGGAAGGAAGCTGTTAGCTGTTAGGCGATTAGCCGTCAGCAAAACCGAAAACCAAAACGAAAGCTGCCGGCTGTTCTCTTCTGGCTAACAGCTAATAGCTAACAGCTAACAGCTAGTCTCCAATGTCCACCGTGTCGATGACGCCGACGATGGCCGCGTCGACGGGCGCGTCCTTCATGCCCTGCGCGAGGCGCGCGCTGGAGCCTGCGACGACGAGCACGCGCTCGTGGAAGCCCGCGCCGACCGTGTCCACGGCGACCGTGTAGCCGGCCTGATCCGTCCCGTCCAGATTCAGCGGCCGCACGATGAGCAGCTTCTTGCCGCTCAACCGCTCGTCCTTCTGCGTCGAGACGACCGTGCCGAGGATGCGCGCGATGATCATTGGCTAGTGAATAGTGAATAGTAGATCGTGAATAGTTAATAAGGCCGCTGAGCTTGCAGCGTTAGTCGCGGGCAGACTCACCCGGTTCTCATCTATTTACGATCTACTATTCACTATTAACGGCTATTGTCCGTTGCCGATCGGCAGCGCGTCGTCCACGCTGCCGTGCGGGCGCGGGATGACGTGGACGCTGACGAGTTCGCCGACCCGGCGGGCGGCCGCCGCGCCCGCGTCCGTCGCGGCCTTGACCGCCGCCACGTCGCCGCGGACGATTGCCGTCACGAACCCCGCGCCGATCTTCTCGTAGCCGACGAGTGTGACGTTGGCGGCCTTCACCATCGCGTCGGCCGCCTCGATCATCGCGACGAGACCCTTCGTCTCGACCATTCCGAGTGCTTCCTGTGCCATCCGTTTCTCCTGTCGCCGAAACTTTACTTACGGTTTACAACTTCGCCCTCAAGATTTCAACTGCGCGGCCTGCGCGAGCAGCTCGATCAACTCCTCGCGCGTCAGACTGACGCGGCCGTTCGGCTGCGCGCCGTTCGCCGCCGAGCGTTGTCGCGCCGCCGCATCGCGCTCGCCCGCCGGGCAGGTGACGCGCGTCTCGTGCAGGTAGCCGCAAGACTGGCAGCGCGCGCGCTCGTCCAAGTAGCCGGCGGCCTCGCGGACGTGGATCAGTTTTTCAATCGCGTCGGGCGGGAGGCTGCGCGAGCCGCCGAGCGCGCGCGAGAGTATCGCTATTTTGGCCGTGTGCTCAAGCGTCTCAAGGCGGTCGAATGCCTGCCAGATGTCCGCGCCGTAGGCGACCGCGCCGTGGTTCGCCATCAGCAGCGCGTTGTGGTGCTTGACGAGCGGGCGCATCGCCTCGGTCAGCTCGTCGGTCGAGGGCGTGCCGTACTCGGCGAGCGGCACGCAGCCCAAAGTCAGGATCACTTCCGAGAGGATCGGCTGATCGATGGCGAGGCCGGCGACGGCGAAGGCCGACCCGTGCGGCGGGTGCGCGTGGCAGACGGCCAGCACGTCCGGCCGCTCGCGGTAGATGAGCAGGTGCATCGCCAGTTCCGACGAGGCGCGCCGCTCGTTCAGCGGCTTGCCCGCCAGATCGGTCAGGGCCAACGAGTCCTCGGTCATGCGCCCCTTCGAGGTCTGCGTCGGCGTGGCGACGATCCGATCATCTCCGAGGCGCACGCTGAGGTTGCCGTCCGACGAGACGACGTAGCCGCGCTGGTACATCAACTCGCCGACGCGCACGATCTCGCGCCGCGCCGTTTTCTCGTCCATCACGTGTTTAACTTTAACTCAGTCGGGGCGGAACTCGCACTCCGCGGAGTCGCGGCGCGCGCGGGCGGGGCGGCAGTCTGATCGCTCACGCGCGTCTCCTTTAACAGTCCGGGCTGAGGGCGACGCGCGCGGCGTCACAGCTCGCTCTCGTCGCGCTGCGCCAGCTCCTCGAAGGGGATCGTGTTCTCGCGCGGGTTCTTGGTCGAAGTCGATTGCGGGCGCGCGAGGAAGTAGGCGAGCGATTCGAGCGAGACGGCCAGATCGACGTTCTTGACCTTGACGCCCGGCCGCGCGTCGAGGCGCACGGGCGCGAAGTTGAGCACGGCCTTCACGCCGGCCGACATCAACTGGTTCAGCACGCGCTGCGCCGCGCGCGCCGGCACGGCGATGACCGCCACGTCGATCCGCTCATCTTTCACGGCCTGCGCGATGCGGCCGGCGTCCTCGACGAGTATCCGCGCGTCGCCGACGCGCCCGCCGATCTTCGCGCGGTCGGTGTCGAAGAGCGCGACGACCTCGAAGTTGGAGGCGCGCAACCCCTTGTAGTCGGCCAGCGCCGTGCCGAGGCGGCCCGCGCCGACGATGCCGACGCGGTGCGGGCGATCCAGCCCCAAGATTTTCGTCAGGTGGTCGCGCAGCTCCGCCACCCGGTAGCCGACGCCGCGCGTCCCGAACTCGCCGAAGTAGGCGAGGTCTTTCCTAATCTGGGCGGAGTTGAGATTAAACTGATCGGCGAGCGCCTGCGACGAGACCGTCCTGATGCCGGCGTCGGCCAGCAGGTTCAGGCAGCGCAGGTAGACGCTCAGGCGGTTCGTCGTCAGCTCGGAAATCTTTTCCTGCTTCATCCCCGGATTCCTTGTCGGAAAGTATAACGCCTGCCCGCCGCGCGCGTAAAAGACGCGCCGCGCGCCGGCCGCCGCCGCTTGTGTAGAAGCCGGCGCGGCCGCGCGCGTTGCCGAACATTTCCGCATCCACTACAATCCCCCGCGCAACTACAGAGACGCTCCCGAAATCCCTTCTCTCGAACGCACAGCAAGAGGAATGATCGCTCACCTCTCCGGCAAGCTCATCGACCGCCACGCGACCAGCGTCGTCTTGGACGTGGGCGGCGTCGGCTACGAAGTCACCATCCCCGTCACGACCTTCTACGAGTTGGAGGAGGCGGGGCAGACCGTCTCGCTGCGCATCTACACGCACGTCCGCGAGGACACGCTCCAGCTCTTCGGCTTCAAAACTCTGCGCGAGCGCGAGCTGTTCCAGATGCTCATCAGCGTGAGCGGCATCGGCCCGAAGTCGGGCGTCGCCATGCTCTCTGGGATGAGCGCCGACGAGATCATCACGGCCATCCGCACCAACAACCTCGCGCGCCTGACCTCGATCCCCGGCGTCGGCAAGAAGACGGCCGAGCGGCTAGTGCTGGATTTGCGCGACAAGATGGCCGCGCTCTCCTCGCCGGCCCTCGAAGAGCAGTTCGCCGCGCAGACCTCCGCGGGCGCGGCGGCGAGCGAAGACTCGCTGCGCGAGGACGCGCTCTCCGCGCTCAACAACCTCGGCTACCAGCGCGCCGCCGCCGAGAAGGCGATCACGCACGCCGTGCAGGAGGGCGGCGATCTCTCCGTCGAAGTGATCCTGCGCCGCTCCTTGCGGACGCTGTCGAAGGGCTGAACGGCTCGTGAATCGTAAATCGTGAATCGTAAATAGATCGAAGAATTCTTCCCCACGATTCACGATTTACGATTCACGATTCACGAGTCGCATGTCTGAAGAACTCGAACCGGCAGTGAACAACCGCGACGGCGCGGCGCTCGACGACGAGCGGCAGTTCGAGCTGTCGCTCAGGCCCACGCGCTTGGCCGAGTACATCGGCCAGCGCAAGGCGACCGACAATTTGCGCGTCTTCATCCGCGCCGCCAAGCAGCGGCGCGAGGCGCTCGATCACGTCCTCCTGACCGGCCCGCCCGGCCTCGGCAAGACGACGCTCTCGAACATCATCGCCAACGAGATGGGCGCGGAGGTTCGCTCGACCTCCGGCCCCGTAGTCGAGAAGGCCGGCGACCTCGCCGCGCTCCTGACCAACTTGCAGGAGGGCGACGTGCTCTTCATCGACGAGATTCACCGCCTCGCCCCGGCCATCGAGGAGGTGCTCTACCCGGCGATGGAGGATTACCAACTCGATCTCATGATCGGGCAGGGCCACTCCGCGCGCTCGATCAAGCTCGACTTGCCGAAGTTCACCCTCGTCGGCGCGACGACGCGCGCGGGCCTCATCACGGCCCCCCTGCGCGGCCGCTTCGGCATCGTCTTCCACCTCGACTTCTACAACCACGAGGAGTTGGAAACCATCGTCCGCCGCTCGGCGGAAATATTAAACGTCGAGATCGACGCGGGCGGCGCGAAAGAGATCGCGCGGCGCGCGCGCGGCACGCCGCGCATCGCCAACCGCCTGCTGCGCCGCGTCCGCGACTTCGCCGAGGTCGAGCACGAGGGTCGCGTCACGGTCGAGGTCGCCGCCGACGCGCTCGACCGGATGGAGGTCGACACCTACGGCCTCGACGAAGTTGACCGCAAGCTGCTCGCCACGATCATCGAAAAATTCTCCGGCGGCCCGGTCGGCCTCGGCACGCTCTCGGCCTCGATCCACGAGGAGAAAGACTCCATCGAGGAGATCATCGAGCCGTACCTCATCCAGATCGGCTTCCTCAACCGCACGCCCCGCGGCCGCACGGCCACGCGCCTCGCCTACCAGCACTTCGGCGTCCCGCCGCCCGCCTCCGCGCCCGGACTGTTCAACTAAAGGCAAAGTAAGGCCGAGGGGGAGGCAGGCGGCGGCCGTCGGGGTTTGTCGCTTCCTTTAACCCCGTCCCCGCCCCTTTACCCCTTCCCCTTCCCTTTCGTGTATCCTTTCCCTCGCCCCTCCCGCAAGGCCGGCCATGTGGAAACGAGTCCGACACTTCAGGCGGCACCACTTCGGCGTGAAGAACCGCGCGCCGTGGCCCTCGATGTTCGGCCACGCCCTGCACCAGTTCCACGAGAACGACCTCTTCACCTCGGCCGCCGCGATGAGCTACTTCGGGCTGCTCACCCTCTTCCCGCTGCTGCTCGTCCTCTTAGCACTGAGCAACCACTTCGAGATCGGCACCGAGATGCTCGCCCGCGCCGTCGAGGTCTACCCCGGCTCGCGCGAGTTTTTGCGCTCGACCCTGCGCTCGCTCGGCAACGTCTCGACGAGCGTCGTCGTCACCTGCTGCGTCGTGACCGTCTGGGCCGGCTCGTGGGTCTTCAACGTCATCGAGCACGCCATCAACCGCCTGTGGGGCACGCGGCCCCGCACCTTCCTGCACGGCCGCGGGCTGATGCTCGCGCTGATGGGCGGCATCGGCCTGCTGCTCGCGCTCTCGGTCTTCATCACGTCCGTTCTGGTCGCGCTCCGCAAGTTCGCCTCGCGCCTGACGCCGCGCCAGCTCGAACGCGTCGAGTGGCTGACGCCCGTCGGCGACGCCTTCTGGCAAGTCCTCTTCGCGGTGCTGAGCACGCTCGTCACCGTCGCGCTCTTCACGCTCATCTACCGCGTGATGCCGAACGGGCGCGTCACCCTGCGCGACTCGCTGCCCGGCGCGGTCGTCGCCGGCCTGCTCTGGGAGGTCGCCAAGTACGGCTTCGCGTCGAGCCTCTACTGGTTCCACTACGATCAGATTTACGGCTCGGTCGGCGCGGTCGTCGCGGTGCTCACGTGGAGCTACGTGTCGAGTTTGATCCTGCTCTTCGGCGCGCAGCTCTCCGTCGTCTTCCACCAAGAGCACGCGGCCGCGCACGACGAGCCGGCCGCGCGCGTGGCCGGCGAACAGGAAGCGCCGGTCGCGGCCGCGCGCCGCGCCGCCGGCCACTGACACAAGGCCGCCGGCCGCTGACAAAGTGCCGGGCGGTCGACCGCTTCGCCGCTCCCGCAACCTCGTTCTTCGACCCGTGCTCATCTCCGACTTCGACTACGACCTGCCCGAAGAGTTGATCGCGCAGCGGCCCGCCCGTGAGCGCGACGCCTCGCGTCTGCTCGTGCTCGACCGCGCGGGCGCGACTTGGCGCGACCGGCATTTTCATGATCTGCCGTCGGAGCTGACCGAGGGCGACGTGCTCGTCCTCAACAACACGCGCGTCTTCCCCGCGCGGCTCATCGGGCGGCGCGAGCCTTCGGGCGGCCGCGTCGAGATTTTCCTGATCGCGGAGCGCGGCGGGCCGCACGTGTGGGACGCGCTGGCGCGGCCCGCGCGCAGGTTGGCGGTCGGGCAGCAGATAACTTTCGGCGACGGTCGCTTGCGCGCCGAAGTCGTCGAGGCCCACGCCGACGGCCGCCGCGCCGTCCGCTTCGAGTGCGACGGCGACTTCCGCGCGCTCGTCGAAGATTTCGGCCGGATGCCGCTCCCGCCCTACATCAAGCGCCCGCAGCTCGAAGAGGGCGACGCGGCCGCGCGCGACCGCGAACGCTACCAGACCGTTTATGCCGGCCGCAGCGGGGCCGTCGCCGCGCCGACCGCCGGCCTCCACTTCACGCCGCGCGTGCTCGACGAGGTGCGCGCGCGCGGCGTCACCGTCGTCGAGCTGACCCTGCACGTCGGCTACGGGACGTTCGCGCCCGTGCGCGTCGAAGACTTGAGCCGCCACGCGGTCGAGCCGGAGCGTTTCGAGATCACGCCCGCGGCGGCCGAAGTCTTGAACGACGCGCGCGCGTCGGGCCGCCGCGTCGTCGCCACGGGGACGACAACTGTCCGCGCCCTCGAATCGGCGTCGGACGAAAGCGGCGCGGTCAGCGCGGGCGCGGGCCTCGCGGGCCTCACGATCACGCCCGGCTACCGTTTCAAAATTGTCGGCGCGATGCTGACGAACTTCCACCTGCCGCGCTCGTCGCTGCTCGTCCTCGTCTCCGCCTTCGCCGGCCGCGAGTTGACGCTCGCCGCCTACCGCCACGCCGCGCGCACGCGCTACCGCTTCTACAGCTACGGCGACTGCATGCTGATCAAATAGTGGCGAGCGCGGGTGGTGAGAAAAGTGGCGGGTGACAAGTGGCAAGTGACAAGTTAAAATTTCTAACGGGTCGCGCCGGCCGGCTCGCGGGGGCAGAAGTTCAGACCCCACTTCTTGCTTGTCACTCGTCACTCGTCACTCGTCACCGTCTTCCATGGCCGTGCTCAAGAAAATCCGCTCGCGCCTCTTCGCCGCGCCGGCCGACGCGCGCGCGGGCGAAGGGGCGCGCAACGACAACGGCACGCACGCGCGGCGCACCGAAGGCGGCGAACGCGCGCGCGAGTCGGCCGAGCCGCGCTACGACATCCGGCCGCTCACGCTCGCGCAGCTCGACGAGTGCTGGCGGCTCGACCAGCGTTGCTTCATCGACGGCGAAGCTTACAGCCGCGAGACGTTCGAGTACCTGCTGACCGCGGCCGAGGCCGTCGCCTACCGCGCGGTGACGGCCGACGGCACGATGGTCGGCTTCGTCGTCGGTCTGGTCGAGCCGGATCACACGGGCCACATCACGACCATCGGCGTCGCCCCCGAGCACCGCCGCCGCCGCGTCGCCGAGCGGATGCTCACCAAAGTCGAAGAGGCTTTCCGCCGGCGCGGCCTGCGCACCGCGCGCCTCGAAGTCCGCTCCGTCAACACCGGCGCGCAACAGCTCTACCGCAACCTCGGCTACACGGTCACGCAACGCCTCCCGCGCTACTACTCCAACGGCGGCGACGGCCTGCTGATGCTCAAGTCTCTGGATTGACGCCGCGCCCGCGCACCGACGCCGGATTGACGCCGCGGGCGCGCGGCGACGCCCCGCAGGCGGCCTCCGCGCTCCACGCCGGGCGGCCGCGTCCTGCGACTGAAAAATTTTCTTCCACCCGCAAGTTTTTTTGCTATAGTTCGCGGACACACTACCCCCGTGCCGCCGGAGTCTCCTCATGGCAGCCGATGATAGTGTTCAGTTTTCAGCGAAGTACTAGAACAGGGTCAGGAGACTTTGCAGAGTCGCCAGCGCCGCCTGTGAAGCCGCGGCCGTCAAACCATTCTGCATAATCCCCTCGGCCAACGCTTCCATCTCCGTCTCATCCTGCGTCATGCTTGTAGTCGCCGGAGGAGGCGGCGGCGGTTCTGTTTTGCCGGTCTGCATTATTCCGGCATGCGCCGAAATAGAGAATGCCAACACGAGCGTCGCAACTCTGATAGCTTTAGTCATCGCTTTCACCTTTAGTTGTATGGAATTGGCCCAAACTCGCCGCTGCATCTTGTGAAGAGATGCAGCGGCTTCAACTTGTATGCAAGGAATTTGCATACGCACAGAAAGGTCGTCCTCACATGACTTTAACAGAGAATCGCGTGAAGCTGCTAGATAATCCTCTCGTCAGTCTTGACGAACAGGTATCAATTCATAGTCAACAGGCTGCTCGCTTCATCTTTGACGGGCAGTATGAGAAAGCCCAGGAAACGCTTAGCGGGTATTGGCGAGGAGTAAGCTCACGTCCTCTGCTAGATGGATTGAGCCAATTGTCGGCTGCGGAAATATTACTTCAGTGCGGCGCATTGAGTGGATGGATTGGAAGTAGTCAGCACATAGCCGGGGCGCAGGAAGCGGCTAAAGATTTATTGAGTGAGGCACTTGGAATTTTTACGTCACTGGGTCAGGCGGCAAAAGTCAGCGAGTCCCAGTACGAACTGGGCATCTGCTACTGGCGTCTGGGCGCGTTGGACGCGGCTAGAATAATACTTGCTGAGGCATTGCAGGGGATATCGCGGGATGATGTTGAACTGAAAGCCAAGATTTTACTAAGGCAGACGCTGATAGAAATTAGTGCCCGTTGCTATTTGGCTGCTTGGGATAAGTTGAAAGAGGCAGAACCTGTTTTTGAATTAGCAGGAAATGCGTGGAAGGGTAGGTGGCATAACCAGAAAGCACTTGTCTTGCTTCAACTCTCAGCAACCGAAAGGCGAGCCGACTACGCTGATAGGGCGATAATCGAATTCACCGCCGCGATCATCTGCTACGAACGGGCAAAGCATGAACGCTTTTGTGGCAACACCCTGAACAACCTTGCATTCCTCCTCAATAAATTGGGTAGGCATGATGAAGCACACGAGCACTTAGATCGAGCGCGCGCGATTTTCATGCGCCTGAAAGACGCCGGCAGCGCTGCGCAGGTCGATGAAACGCGCGCGCGCGTGCTTATTGCCGAGGAACATTATACCGAGGCGAAGAAGGTGATCGCTGGAGCGGTGCAAGCTCTCAGTGAGGGCGGTGAGCAGGCGTTACTAGCGGACGCGCTGGTCGTGCGGGGGGTGGTGCAAGCGCGGGTCGGTGAGTATGAAGAATCAATCGAGACGTTGCGGGAGGCGGTAGTTACGGCGGAGGTGGCGGGCGCGTTGGAGAGCGCGGGCCACGCGGCGTTGACGCTCGTGGAGGAGCATGGGCGTGAGCGGCTGTCGGAGGATGAGGCTTACGAGGCTTATCGGCGGGCGGATGAGTTGTTGGCGCGGACGCAGGATGCGGAGGATTTGGCGCGGCTGCGGGCGTGTGCGCGGGTGGTGATGGAGAGGTTCGGGGGGCTGGGGTTGCCGGAGGGGTTCTCGCTGCCGCAGGCGGTGTTGAATTACGAGGCGCGGTTCATCGAGCGGGCGCTGGAGGCGGAGGAGGGCAGCGTCTCGCGGGCGGCCAAGCGGCTGGGGGTCAAGCACCAGTCGCTCGCGCACATGCTGCGCGCGCGCCACCGGCAGTTGCTTCCGGCGCGCACGCCGGCCGTCCCGCGCCGCCGCAGTATCATCCGCATCAGGGAGCCGCGCCCCGCGGGGCGCTACGAGTCGCCAGAGCGCATACGGACGGTCACCATCATACATATCGAGGACGAAACGATGATGGCCGAAGCCGCCAAGCAGTTTCTTGAGTCGCAGGGCTGGCGGGTGGAGGCTTTCCGCGACGGGCTGACCGGGCTGAGCCGGCTCGAAGGCGAGGATCACTACGACCTGCTGGTCATCGACAGCGATCTGCCGGACGTGGACGGCATGGCGATTGTGCGGCGGACGCGGCAGATACCGCACCGGGAGGGGCTGCCCATCATCATGCTCTCGGCGAGCAACCGCCGGGCCGAGGCGCGCCGCGTCGGGGTTGACGAGTTCCTGCAAAAGCCCGAAGGCATGGTGCTGCTCGTCAAGACGGCCGCGCGCCTGCTCGAAGGCGAGGGGCAGCCGCGCGAAGACTGAAGGCGACTCCGCGCGGTGTCGGCGTCGTTCACGGTTTAAGTTTCAGACAATCCTAAACGCGCGACGGGGGCGACAACGTTCGCCCCCGTTTAGCTTCCCGCCTCTTTTAAGACTTCCGTTTTAAGACTTCCGCAACTCGGACAGAACCTGTTTGGCGACCGACTTCAGGGTGTCGAAGACGCCGACGCCTTTGGAGGCGACCGCCTCGTGCACGTCCTCGTCGCCGCGCCGGAGTTCGGCGACGAGTTCGGCGGCCGGGATGGCGCTGGGCAGGTCGCGCTTGTTCAGTTGCAGGACGTACGGGATTTTCGCCAGATCGTAGCCGTTCGCCTTCAGGTTCTCTTCGAGGTTGTAGAGCGACTCGATGTTGGCGTCCATGCGCTCCTCCTGCGAGTCGGCGACGAAGACCACGCCGTCCACGCCCTTGAGGATCAGCTTGCGCGAGGCGTCGTAGAAGACTTGGCCCGGCACGGTGTAGAGGTGGAAGCGCGTCTTGAAGCCGCGCACCGAGCCGAGTTCGAGCGGCATGAAGTCGAAGAAGAGCGTGCGGTCGGTCTCGGTCGCCAAGCTGATGAGCTTGCCCTTCGAGGCGGCGGCCGTCGAATCGTAGATGTACTGCAAGTTGGTCGTCTTCCCGCACAGGCCCGGCCCGTAGTAGACGATCTTGCAGTTGATCTCCCGCGATGCGTAGTTGATGAAGGTCATGGCACTCAGTTGAACAGGCTGTCGATGTCCTCGTCCGTGATGCCGGCGAAGAGGGCTTCGTCCTGCACCCGCTTCAGCTCCGACTCGCGCGTGATCTCCTCGAAGACCGAGGCCAGATCGCGCGAGGCCTGCTTGACGCGCAACTTGACGAGGCCGAGGCTCGAACGCTCGTCGAAGACGACGACGAGCAGCGCGCGGCCGATGATGCAGATGTGGATCGACTCGCGCTCGCCCTCGTGCGAGAGCGTCGGGAACTCCTTCTCCCCGATCAGGAGCGCCATCCCGCCCGTCGCGGCGACGTTGCCGGCCGCGAGCGACGCCAGACTCGTCGTGTCGAGGTTGCTCACGTCGCCCTGCACGGCGATCTGCTGCCCGTTCTTATCGACGAGGAAGACCACGCGCGAAGACGAATCCGAGCGTAGTCTGTACAGCACAGACACGATGCGCTCGTACTGTTGTTCACGCATTATGATGGGAGTGTCTGTCATCAGTACAATGACTCGCTTTTGTCAGAGTCGGTAGAGGCGGGGCCGAAGGGGGCGTGCCGGCGGGAGAGCGACTCGGCAGGTTAACTCGTAGAGGCAGAATCGCTTGGCGCGTCCGGCGCGGCTTCTCAACGTGGGTTCGGGGCGTGTGCTAGAGGCGCAGAACCTAACGCCTTCTGGAATCTAACACACCGTTTTACGTGGCTGCAACTGTTTTTCCATGTTGACCGCTGACGGATTTACACGAGACCCGTCAACGCCCGCAAACTATCCTGTTTCGTTGATTTATCGGCCGGGCTGTGTTAAGCTGTGGACGCTTTTGGCCCTGCCTGTTGGGTCATTTTGATAACCGAGAGCTTCGCATGAGCGATCCCGTCATCAAGGGCGCGAAAAGACCCGCCTCGCGCCCGGCAACGCGCGGCGCGTCCACAGCGTCTCCGGCCAAGAACCGCAAGCTGAACACGAAGTCGGCGCGCCCGAAGCCGCTCGCCAAACGCTCGTCTGCGGAGAAAGCCCCTGTGCTTAAAGCCGATAAAGCGAAGACCTCTGCCGCTGCTGCGGCCAAGACCTCGCGCACTCCCGCGGCCAAAGCCAAGCAGGCGACGCCGGCCAAAAAGTCGGCCGCGTCCGGTCGCCCGGCGGCGAAATCTTCAGGTAAAACTTCAAACAAGCCGCCGGCGAAACAGCAGCCGCGCAAGGCCGCGCCCCCCGCGAAAGCCGGGAAGCAGCCGGCCGCGCCCGTCAAACAGCGCCCCGCGGCCGCTGCCAAACCGGCC
>DATCVD010000036.1:0-2733 GCA_036567125.1 Pyrinomonadaceae bacterium
GTCCGTCGCCGCGTCGCCCCGCGCCCCGGCCTTAGCGACGGCGTCCCCGGCCCCCGCCCTTTCCGCCGCGCCGCCCGCCTTCTTCCTTCCGAGACGGCCGAAGCGGTCGAGCACCCAGCCCAAGGCGAAGAGCATCAGGAAGGCGACGACGTAGACGACCCAGCCGGAGAACTCGTGGAAGAAGCCGTCGGCCACCTTCGTGCCGTAGTAGCGGGCAAGGATGCCCGTGCCGCTCACGCGCGCCGCGTTCGTGATGATCGCGATGGGCACGGCCGAAGCGACGAGGACGAAGGAGCGCCACGTCGCGTAGCGTTTGAGCGGGCCGAACCGGCCGCCGCCCGCGTCGTCCGACTTCGGGTGCGTGAAGTAAGCGAAGACGACGGCGAGCGTCACCAGCGTCATCAGGCTGCGGATGCCGCTGCACGCCTCGACCACTTCGAGCTTCTTCGTCGTGCTCGATCCGAGCGGCAGCAGTTCGATCACGTTCCCCTGCCGGAGCACGGGGATGTCGAACAGGCGCATCGCCGCGACCGCGCACTGCGAGGCGAAGAGCTGGAGCGGGAACGCGATCTTGTTGAAGATGATCGCCGGGATGGGGACGGCCAGCAGCAGCAGCGCGAGCGGCACGAGCACGAGCCGCAGCAGCCGGAAGCCCCAGAAGTAGAGCACGACGCCCGCGAGCATCAGGACGAGCGAGGCGCGCTGCACGAACAGCTCCGCGCCGGCCGTCCCGATCCACAGCGCGCCGAGCGCGGCGACGACGGCCGCCCCGCCCCACGCGACGCGCGGCCGCTTCTCGGCGCGCGAGAGTCGGTCGCGCTCCGTCCAGAGGATGTAGCCGATGATGACGGGGATGAGCAGGCCGTGCGAGTAGTTCTCGTCGTCCCACCACTGGCGGCCGAGGCCGACGAGCACCGCCGCGTAGGCGAACGCCAGCGCCGCGGCGACGACGACAGGCTTCCAATAATTGACGGCCGGGGGCACTGCGGACATTTACGGCTGACCTCTCACGCCGGGCGGCGCGGGCGGGGCTTTGGACGTGGGCGGCGCGGCGCGCGCCGCTCGCTCCTTTCAGATTAGCCTATGCGGAGCGCGGCCGGCAACAGTTTCCTCGCGGGCCGACGGATTCGGGCGCGCGCCGCGCCCCGGCGTCAGGGCTTCCGGCACAGGACGAGGTACTGGCCGCCGAGCGGCAGGCGCGCCAGATACGGCTCCGACCAGCGCAGGAAGGCGAGCTGCCGCGGGAAGTAGAAGAGCGTGTCGGAACGCAAAACGCGGAAGCCGCCCCCGGCGAGCAGCCGCCGCGCCTCGGGGGGCGAGAGCATCACGGCGTCGGCGTCGAACTCGTTGCGGCTCATCGTGTAGCGCGTGCCCGGATTCCAAGGGTTGTTCTCCCAGAACGCGAAGACGCCGCCGGGCCGCAGCGCCCGCAGGACGTAGGCGACTGCGCGGGCGCGATCCGCGACGGGGATGTGGTGGAAGACGCCGCTCGTGTACGCGAAGTCGAACTCCGCGGTCGGCTCGTACTCCGCGATCAGGTGGAAGCGCGCGCCCGCCGCCTCGTGCTCGCGCCGCGCCACCGCGAGCGACTTCGGCGACACGTCAACGCCGACGATAGTCTCCGCGCCGAGCACTTCGGCGAGGTGCGGCGCGGCCGAACCCGTGCCGCAGCCGAAGTCGAGCACCGCGCGGGCGGAGACGCCGAGACGCCTGAGCTGCGGGAGCATCCAGAGCATCCGGCCGCGCGCGAAGTAGTTCTTGTCCTCGCCCGTGGCGGAGAGCGCCCGCGAGAGCGTCGCGTCGTAGGTCTCGGCGTACTTGTCGAATTCGGGGCTGTCGATCATTTCGCGTTTCCGGCGGCGCGCGCAAAAGCCGGCGGCGCGTTTTCAAGATAGCGCGCCGGGCCGACGGACGGCAACGCGCGCCGGTCACGCCTGACGAAGCACGGGCGCGGGGCGGTCAGCGTCGCCGCCGGCCGCCCCGCGCCCGTGCCCTGCCTTGCTCTGCCCCTTGCTCGTTAACCGCGACCCCTTGTTCGTTTACCGCAACCCTTTGCTCGTCGCCGCAACCCTTTGCTCGTTTAGCGCGGCCCCTCGCTCGTTCCCCTTGCTCGTTTACCGCACCGTGATCGTGACGGTGTTGCTTTCGCGCGCGTTCGCCCAGAGGGTGAGTTGCACGGCACCCGCGCCGCGGAGTTCCGGCGGCAGCAGGAACGTCAACTGATCCAGCCCGCGCAGCGTCCGGCTGCCGCCGGCGAACTCGACCGGGAGGAACAAGGCCCGCCCGTCGCTCGCGCGCGCCGCGAGCACCACGGACTCTGCGACGTTGGCGCGCGTCCGGTCGCCTTCGCGCACGTCGTTCGAGGCGTCGGCGTTCCAGAGGTTCGAGATGCCCGTGGCGAAGATCGTCACGCGCGTCCGCTTGTCCGCGCCGAGGGCTTCGGGCGTCGTCACTTCGAAGCCGCCGCCGCGGAAGGTGATGGCGTTCATGGCGAGCGCCTCGCTCGTGCCGGCGGCGGTGAAGATTCCGGGCTGCACGTCGGCGACCGAGACGACCCCGCGCGAGACCGTGCCGTCGCGCGAGGTGACGATCACCTCGTGCTCGCCCGCGGCCAACTCGGCCGGGACGACGAAGTCGATGCGCGAGGCGGAGGCGTAGAGCAGTTGCGCCGCGCGGCCGGAGATGCTCACGCTCGCGCCGCCCAGCTCGTACGGTGACGCGCCGCCGGCCGGC
>DATCVD010000037.1:0-4635 GCA_036567125.1 Pyrinomonadaceae bacterium
GTTGCTCGCGGCCTTCCGCGCCCCGCTCCCGCGCGCGGGCCTCCCCGTCTCGCTCACGCTCAACTACGCGAAGGCCCCGGACGAGCGCGTCGTCTTGAACGCCTCCGTGCAGGTCGAGATCGAGGCGACGCCGCCCGGAGCGACCGGCCCGGCCACCGACCGCGCCGAGATGCTCGTCGCCTTCTACGACGCGGAGGGCCGGGCCGTCGAGACTTTCCAGCGCGAGGTCAACGTCACGCCGCAACCGGGCGCGGCCGCGCGGCAGGCCCACCCCGTCGTCGTCAACTTGCAGAGCTACGTCAAGCCCGGCCTCTACCAAGTGCGCGCGGCCGGCCGCGACACGAAGAGCGGGCGCACCGGCAGCAACGTGCAGTGGATCGAAATCCCGAACCTCGCGCGCGGCAACTTCGCGCTGAGCAGCATCTTCCTCGGCGACCGGCCGCCGGACGCGGCCGAAGCGGCCCCCGGCCAAGGGCCGCAGGTGTTGGTCACGGCCGACCGCCGCTTCCGCCGCGACGGGCGGCTGCGCTTCATGGTGCAGGTCTACAACGCGTCCGTCGGCGGCGGGGGGCGGCCCGACGCCGCGATCCAGCTACAGGTCTTCCGCGACGATCAGCCCGTCGTGACCACGCCGCTCAGGAAGATCGACACCGAGGGGCTGACCGACCTCTCGCGCCTCCCCTACGCCGCCGAGGTCTCGCTCGCCAACCTGCCCGTCGGCCGCTACACGCTCCAACTCACCTCCATCGACCGCCTCGCCAAGGCCAGCGCCACGCAGCGCGTCAGGTTCACCATCGAGTGACGAGCGGCCGGGCGGCAGCGCCCGCGAAGTTCGACGCGACTCCCGGCAAAAGAAAGCCAAGCGGGCGGCGACCCTCGACACCGAGAGTCGCCGCCCGCGCGGTTGTGAAGAAGCTGTTAGCCGTTAGCTGTTAGCCGTTAGCCAAAAAAAACGATCCACGGCCTGCGGCTCTCAGCCGCCCCCGGTCTTTGGTTTTGCTAACCGCTAACAGCTAACAGCTAACGGCTTCTTTTCACCCCTGCTTGACGTACGTGCGCTTCGACTGCGAGAGGCCGAGCATGCCCTTGAAGCTCTGCTCGGCGGTGAAGGTCTTGCCGTCGGCCGCGACCGTCCACCTGCGCTTCATCTCCATGGTGTCGGCCCCGTCCGGCGTGTCCACGTCCCACGTGTCCACGATCTCTATCCCCGCGCCGTCGGGGAGCCAGCGCGCGGTGCGCTTGCCGTTGCGCGGCTGCGGCGCGTTCGGGTTGGCCGGGGCCTGCGGTTTGAAATCGACCGTCTTGCCGTCGAGCATGAAGTTCTCGTTGACGGTACGCTCGCCCTGCGGGGTCTTCTGCTTGATGACGAGGTCGAGCTTGTCGCCCTCGTGCGTGATCGTGACGGTCTGTTCGAAGCCCGGCGGCAGCCCTTCGCTGCGGGTCAGGTCGAGCACCCACGTCCCGGCGAAGTTGGCCTTCGCCGCGGCGGCGACGGACGCGCCCAGCGCCAACGCGGCGAGCGCGACGCCCGCCGCCAACAGTCTGCTTCTCATCGAATAAGTCTCCTCGAAAAAGGTAGGGGTTTCGGCAAACGCGGGAAGCTGCCGGAGACTTATACGCAGTCCGGCCCGTTTCGTTTCAACGATCCTCGTGAATCGTGAATCGTGAATCGTGAATAAAGAGAGGGAGATTCCCCCTTCCATTCACGATTCACGATTCACGATTTACGGCTTTCGTCGGCTCTTTTACTGCTTCGTATAGACGCGCTTCATCTTCTGCTCGCCGCGCGGGCCGGTGCGGGTCTCCTCGGCCGTGAGGGTCTTGCCGTCGGCCGAGAGCGTCCACTTGCGCCACGTCTTGACGCTGGCCGTGCCGCCGTCGGGCGTCGGGATGTCGGCCGTCTCGGTGACTTCGAGCGCCGAGCCGTCGGCCGACCATTTGGCCGTCCGCTTGCCCGTCAGCTCGTTCGGCCCCATCCGGATGGTGAACGCGCCCTCCTTGTCGTCGGCCGCGAAGTCCATGTTCATCGCGCGCTCGCCGCGCGGCGACTTCATCTTCGACTCGACGGCGAACTTGTCCTTCTCCTGTTTGACGGTCATGGTCTCTTCGACGCCCTGCGGCAGACCCTCGCTCTTGGCCGCGTCGAGCACCCACGTGCCGCCGAAGTCGCTCATCGTCACCTTGCCCTGACCCGCGCCCTGCGCCGCGGCCGTCGCCGCGACGACGAGCAGCGCCACGAGCGACGCCGCGAATTTAACTCTCATCGGTCAATCTCCTTTTCTTGGGGAACAGTTATTCGGGGGAAGTTAAACCTGGCGCGGATGCGCCGCCTCACGTGTCGAGGCGGATGCGCCGGGCGGAAATGACCTCGCCGGTCGAGAGCAGCTCGGCCAGCGTCGCGTCGTCGAGCGGCGCGTCGGTCTCGACGACGGCGATGGCCTCGCCGCCGCGCTCGCGCCGCCCCAAGTGGAAGCGGCTGATGTTGACGCCGCGCGCGCCGAGGATCGTGCCCAGCCGGCCGATCACGCCCGGCACGTCGCGGCTGCGCGTGACGACCATGTGCCCGGCCGGCAGCGCCTCGACGACGAAGCCGTTGATCTCCGTGATGCGCCCCTCGCCGTTCGCGCCGAAGAGCGCGCCCGACACCGTCTCCTCGCCCGCGCGCGTCCCGACGCCCGCCCTGATCGCCGGGATCATCTCGCCCGCCACGGCGTGGCGGTACGAAGTCGTCACGCGGATGCCGCGCTCCTCCGCGATCAGGAAGGCGTTGACGACGTTGACGCGCGCGCTCACGTCGCGCAGCAGGCCCGCGAGGAAGGCGCGCGTCACGGGCGCGGCGTCGAGTTCGGCCACCTCGCCCGCGTACTCGATGCGAACGGCCGCGACCGGCTCGTCCGCGAGCTGCGCCTGAAAGCGCCCCAGCCTTTCGGCGAGCGTCATGTAAGGCTGCAAGACTCGCAGCTCCTGCGCGCCGAGCGACGGGGCGTTGACCGCGCCGCGCAGCGCGCCCGTCAGGAAGTAGTCGCGCATCTGCTCGGCGACGGTGAGGGCCACGCCCTCCTGCGCCTCGACCGTCGAAGCGCCGAGGTGCGGCGTGGCGATGACTTCTTCGAGTTGCAGCAGCGGGTGGTCGGGCGCGGGCGGCTCCTGCTCGAACACGTCGAGCGCCGCGCCCGCGATGCGCCGCTCGCTGAGCGCGGCGAGCAGGGCGCGCTCGTCCACCAAGCCGCCGCGCGCGCAGTTGATGACGCGGGCCGTCGGCTTCATCAAAGACAATTCTTCCGCGCCGATGATGCCGCGCGTCTCCGGCGTCAGCGGCGTGTGGACGGACAGGAAGTCGGCCTGCGCGCAGACCTCGCGGAGCGTCGCCAGTTCGACGCCCGTGTTCGCCAGTTGCTCCGGCGCGACGAACGGGTCGAAGGCGACGACCCGCATCTCGAACCCCTGCGCGCGGCTCGCCACCACGCGGCCGATGCGCCCGAGGCCGACGAGCCCCAAAGTCTTCCCGCGCAGCTCGACGCCGACGAACTTCTTGCGCTCCCACCTGCCCGCGCGCAACGACTCGTTCGCCTGCGGCACGCGGCGCGCGAGCGCGAGCAGCAGCGCGACCGTGTGCTCGGCCGTCGTCATCGTGTTGCCGTCGGGCGCGTTCATCACGATGACGCCGCGCTGCGTCGCCGCCGCCACGTCGATGTTATCGACGCCGACGCCGGCGCGGCCGACGGCCCGCAGACGGGCGGCCGCGTCTAACAACTCGGCCGTCACCTTCGTCTCACTGCGGACGACCAGCCCGTCGTAGCCGCCGACCGCCGCGCGCAGCTCGTCCGGCTTCAGCCCCGCCCGCTTCTCGACCGCGAAGCCCGCCGCGCGCAGCGGCTCAAGGCCGGCCTCGCTCACGTCGTCAGACACCAAGATTTTTGCGCTGTCCATGAAGCGGAGGATTATAGGGGAAGAATTACGGAATGCGGAATCTTCACTCGCGGATCGGGCGCGAACGGAACCGGCCCGACGGATCGCCGGATCGCCGGATCACTCGGACGGCGAGTAATGACTCGGCGGATCGGCGGCTCTGCTTTCCGCCAACCCGCGACCCGCAACCGTTTCTACTTCGCCACGTTGGTGGGGAGCGCGAACCAGTCGAGTACCAACTCGGCGGCCTCTCGGCCCGCGGCTTGGGGCGTGATCTTGACCGGGCCGCTGCCGCCGTCCGGCCGGTAGTGAACTCTGCCGCTCGTCTTCGACTTGCCGTTCATGGCGTCGACGACCGAGAAGTTGACGACGATGTTGGGCGGACTCAAGACGACCATGCCGTCGCTGAACGGCTCGAACTCGAATTCGAGGAAGACGACGAACTGCCGCCCCCCGGCCTGCGCGCGTTTGACGGCCTCGTCGCGCTTCGCCAGACCAATCGAGTTGACCTTCATGAACTCGCCGAGGCGCGAGGCGAAGTGGTTGTAGATCGCCTCGGCGCGGGCGCGCGTCACCCTCGATCCGATCCGACCGGCGACGGCGACGGGGATGTCCGGCAGGTTGCGCCGGTTGGCCGGCGGCTCTATCGCGATCTTCGGCGTGATGACGGGCGCGGGCTGCGACGACTCGGCCGGCCTCGTCTCGCGCACGCGCCGGCCCGACTGC
>DATCVD010000038.1:0-4532 GCA_036567125.1 Pyrinomonadaceae bacterium
CCCGCGCGCGTTGCCTACGCCCTCGCCCGAAGCCACGCCCGAAGTCGCGGAGAACGCGGGCGACCCGTCGGCCTCGCCTTCGCCGGGCGCTTCGCCGGCCGAGCCGCAGTCGGTCGAGGAGGCCGAGCGGCTGGCGAAGGAGTCGGGCACGGAGAAGTTCCCCGTGATCAACACGCGCCCCTTCGAGGACTTGCTCAAAGAGGGCAAGCGGATGAAGGACGCGGGCGAGATCAACCTCGAAGGCACGGTCGAGCTGACGGTCGAGGCCGACCGGCAGGAGGACGGCGTCCTGACGAACGTCGAGATGACGGGCGGCGCGGCGAGCGACGAGAAGATGAAGCAGCTCGCCAAAGACTTCATCTCGGCGCTGAGCGACAGCAAAATTCTCGCGGCCCTCAAGGGCACGAAGCACCTCGTGATGAAGCTCAAGCTCGACGCCGAGCAGGTGGACGTGCGCGTCACCTCCGACATGACGTCGCCCGAGGAGGCGTCGCGGATGGCGAGCGGCTACAACGGGCTGCTCTTCATCGGCGCGGTCAGCAAGAAGGGGAAGGACGAGGAGCAGCTTTTTAAGAGCGTCAAGGTCACGTCCGACGCGAAGCAGATCGTGCTGACCTTCAACATGCCGCGCAAGGACGCGGGCGCGCTCGTCTCCAAGCTGATCAACCGGAACGCGACGCCGCAGCCGACCAGCTGAAGCGTCGGTTCGCGGGGGCCGCCGGGCCGCGACACCGGGGCGGGCGGCGTGTTAAAGTTTTCGATGGTGGACGAGAAGGTTAAAAACACGGAAGCGAACAGGCTGACCGCGCGGCAGCAGCGGCTCTTGCTGCGCGCCGTCGTCGGCTCGCTCGTGATCTCGGCCGCGCTCGCCGCGCCGCACGCCTCCGCGCAGACGCCCCCGGCCGGATCGCAGGATCGCTACAAGGAAGTTGTCGCCAACTACCCCTACCCCGCCGGCAGCGCGGCCCCGTTCCTGAAGGTGTTCGTGCGCGCCGCGACCCTGCGCCGCGACGGGCTGATCAATGCGGGCGACACCTTCGAAGTGACCTTCGAGGCCCGGCGCGCGGCCGACGGCTCGCTCCACGACGTGACGGTGACGAGCGTCGCGGCCGTCAACCCGCGCTGGCCCGAACTGATGCGCGACCTCGTCGCGGCCATCGGCGAGAGCCGCGTGCTCGCGCCGCTCGAAGACGCCGAGCGCCTGAGCCTCACGTTCCGCCTCGACGACCGGCGCGGCGCGTTCGCCGGCCTCAACTTCGACGCCCCCTCGGCCGAGCGCGCCGACCAACTGCGGGCCGCCTACGCGTCGCTGCTGCAACTCGCCGCCGCGCAACGGCGCGGCTTCCCCGAAGAAGCCCTCTTCCGCGGCGCGCACGTGACGGCCAACGGCAAGCAGTTCGCCGTCACGCTTGAGATGCCGCGCGAGCAGCTCGGCAACCTGCTCCGCCAGAGTCTCGCCAAACCCTGACCCCTCCCGCCGCGGCGCGCCCCGAGTAAGGCCCGCTTGCCCGGCAACTCCCGCACAACTTAAAATCGCACGTTGCGCTCTGGTGCGCGTCCGTGCGCCGTGGCGGCACTCGACAGGTCGGAGTGCCGCGCGCCCGGTCTTCAGGAGAGGTTTAAGATGATCGACAAGTTTCTCACCAAAGTCTTCGGCAGCCAGAATCAGCGTTACCTGAAAAGTCTCCAGCCCGACGTGCTGCGCATCAACGAGCTTGAGGCGTCCGTCAAAGCCCTCTCGGACGACGAGCTGCGCGCCAAGACGGCCGAGTTCAAGGAGCGGGTCGCTAGCGCCGTCGCGGACGCGCGCGACCCGGAAGAGCGCAAGCGGCGCGAGCGCGCGGCGCTCGACGAGGTTCTGCCCGAGGCCTTCGCCGTCTGCCGCGAGGCGTCGGTGCGCGCCACGGGCATGCGCCACTTCGACGTGCAGCTCATCGGCGGCATGGCCCTGCACGCCGGCAAGATCGCCGAGATGCGCACGGGCGAGGGCAAGACGCTCGTCGCCACGCTGCCCGCCTACTTGAACGCGCTGACGGGCCGCGGCGTCCACGTCGTCACCGTCAACGACTACCTCGCCTCGCGCGACGCCGAGTGGATGGGCCGCATCTACCGCTTCCTCGGCCTCTCGGTCGGCGTCATCCAGAACGACATGGACGACTGGGAGCGCAAGGACGCCTACTCGGCCGACATCACCTACGGCACGAACAACGAGTTCGGCTTCGACTACCTGCGCGACAACATGAAGTTCGACCTCGCCACCTGCGTCCAGCGCGGCCACTACTTCGCCGTCGTGGACGAGGTGGACTCGATCCTCATCGACGAGGCGCGCACGCCGCTCATCATCTCGGGGCCGTCGGACGAGGCGACCGACAAGTACTACAAGGCCGACGCCATCATCCCGCACCTCAAAAAGGGCACGGAGGAGATGGACAACGCGTCGGGGAAGAAGAAAGTCACCGGCGACTACATCGTCGACGAGAAGCAGCACTCGGCCGTGCTGACGGAGGACGGCGTCGATCACGCGGAGCGGCTGCTCGGCGTCGGCAACCTCTACGACCCGTCGAACATGGAGATGCTCCACTGCGTCGAGCAGGCTTTGAAGGCCCACACGCTCTACAGGCTCGACCACCAGTACATCGTCCGCGACGGCGAGGTGATCATCGTCGACGAGTTCACGGGCCGCACGATGCCCGGCCGCCGCTGGTCTGACGGCCTGCATCAGGCGGTCGAGGCCAAAGAAGGCGTGAAGATCGAGCGCGAGAACCAGACGCTCGCCACCATCACCCTCCAGAACTACTTCCGCCTCTACGAAAAGCTGTCCGGCATGACCGGCACGGCCTACACCGAGGCGGCCGAGTTCGACTCGACCTACAAGCTCGACGTGGCCGTCATCCCGACGCACCGGCCGATGATCCGCAAGGACTACTCGGACGTGATCTACCGCACCATCGGCGAGAAGTGGGACGCCATCGTCGAGGAGGTCAAGGAGTGCTACGAGAAGGGGCAGCCCACGCTCGTCGGCACGGTCTCGGTCGAGAACTCGGAGCTGATCTCGCGCAACCTCACCAAGGAGGGCGTGCCGCACAACGTCCTCAACGCCAAGCACCACGACCGCGAGGCCGAGATCGTCGCGCAGGCGGGCCGCAAAGGGGCGGTCACGATTGCCACGAACATGGCCGGCCGCGGCACGGACATCCTCTTGGGCGGCAACCCGGAGTCGATGGCCCGCGAGTTTTTGAAGCAGGACGAGATCGACCCGGACGAGGCGACCGAGGAGCAGATGAGCGCCGCGCTCGCTCGCGCCAAACGGATCGTCGAGGCCGAGCACTTGGAGGTGGTCGCGGCCGGCGGCCTGCACATCATCGGCACGGAGCGGCACGAGGCGCGGCGCATCGACAACCAGCTGCGCGGCCGCGCCGGCCGTCAGGGCGACCCCGGATCGAGCCGCTTCTTCCTCTCGCTCGAAGACGACCTGATGCGCATCTTCGCGGGCGACAAGGTCAAGGCGCTGATGCAGCGGCTGGGGATGGAGCAGGGCGTCGCCATCGAGTCGAACATGGTCTCGAAGCGCATCGAGGCGGCGCAGAAGTCGGTCGAGGCCAGAAACTTCGAGTCGCGCAAGCACCTCCTCCAGTACGACGACGTGATGAACAAGCAGCGCGAGACGATCTACGGCTTGCGCCGCCAGTTGATGGAGGTGCCCGACCAGCGCGAGTTCCTGCTGGGCGAGACGGGCGTCGCCCGCGACCTGCTCGCCGACATGACGAAGCAGTACGTCTCGGCCGAGGTGTCGCCCGACGACTGGGACGTGGACAACTACAAGATTCAGCTCCACTCCGTCTTCGACTACGACGCCGACGCCGAGGGGCTGGACTTCGAGAACATGGGGTCGCCGCTCATCGAGCAGACGGTCTGGGGGCGGCTCAAAGAGAAGTACGCCGAGAAGGAGGCGCAGGTCGGCGTCGAGGCGATGCGCACCTACGAGCGCATCATCATGCTCAACATCATCGACGCGCAGTGGAAGGATCACCTGCTCGCCATCGACCACCTGAAGCAGGGCATCGGGCTGGTCGGCTACGGGCAGAAGGATCCGCTCGTCGAGTACAAGAAGGAGAGCTTCGACCTGTTTCAGGCGATGCTCGACCGCATCGACACGATCACGATCCGCTCGCTCTTCAACCTGCAAGTCGTCGCCGAGCAGGCCCCGGAGCAGTTGCAGCAGCGCCGCCGCTCGCGGCCGACTTCGATGATGTTCACGGGGCCGAATCAGGGCGCGGCCGCGGCCGGCGAGGAGGCCGGCAAGACGAAGACCGTCACGCGCAGCCAGCCGAAGGTCGGCCGCAACGACCCGTGCCCGTGCGGTTCGGGCAAGAAGCACAAGAAGTGCTGCGGCGCGTGAGGCCGCGCGCCGCGACACCGCGGTCGGGAGTCTCCGACGGGATGAAAGTGCCGTGCATCGTTTTCGCCGCGCCGACGCCGAGACTGGCGTCGGCCGTCGCGTGCCTGCTCGCGCTGGCTGTCGGCGCGGCGGC
>DATCVD010000039.1:0-9953 GCA_036567125.1 Pyrinomonadaceae bacterium
CGACGCCTCCCAGCCCGCCGCGGTGCAGTTCTCGACGGTCGACAACCCGGCGGCCGTGCGCTGCGACGACGCGGCGACGCTGCCCGGCGTCGCCTTCGCGCGCTGCGACTACGCGACGACGGTCGAGACGATCAGTTGGGCGGCCGGCGACTCCCAGCCGAAGACCGTCGTGATCCCCCTCATCGACGACGGGCACGCCGAAGGGCCGGAGGCCCTACAGGTCAGGCTCGTCAACCCGACGGGCGGCACGCTCGGCGCGCGAGCTACCGCGACGCTCACCGTCTCCGACAACGACGCGCCCGGCGCGCCCAACCCCATCTTCGGCAACTCGTTCTTCGTCCGGCAGCAGTACCTCGACTTCCTCTCCAGAGAGCCGGAGCCGGGCGAGCCGTGGACGGGCGTGCTCGACCGCTGCCCGAACGTGAACAACGATTCGAGTTGCGACCGCCTGCTCGTCTCGCAGTCGTTCTTCCAGTCGCACGAGTTCTACCTGAAGGCGCTCTACTCTTACCTCTTTTACCGCGTGGCTTTTAACCGCCGGCCGACCTACGAGGAGATCACGCCCGACATGCGCTCGCTCGCGGGCGCGACCGGCGACGAGGTCTTCGCCAAGCGCGCCGCGTACGCGACCGCCGTCGCGCAGCGCGCGGAGTTCACCCAGCTCTACGGGCAGTTGAACAATCAACAGTACGTCGATGCGCTCTTAGGCCGGCACAACTTGCAGCAGATCACGACCGAGAACCCCGCGGACTTCGAGGGCACGGCGCAGGTGACGCTCGCGCGCCAGCAGTTGATCGACGCGCTCAACGGCGGCGCGCTCAGCCGCGCTCAGGTCTTGCGCGCCGTCGTGCAGTCTTCGGAGGTGGACGCGGCCGAGTACCACGGGGCGTTCGTCTCGGTGCAGTACTACGGGTACTTGCGGCGCACGCCCGAAGAGAGCGGCTACCAATCGTGGCTGCGCGTGATCAGGCAAGACCCGAACAACATCCGGCAGATGGTCAGCGGGTTTCTGAACTCGCAGGAGTACGCGCTCAGATTCGGAAGGCCGTGAGGCTTCGCGCGCGCATGTCATTCGGGCGAGGCGCGCCCTAAGCCACCAGCGCGGATAATTTGCCGACGATGTCGCGCGCGGCGTCGGGGCGGGCCATGCGGCGGGCGGCGGCGCGCATCGCGTCGAAGCGCGCGGGGTCGGAGAGCAGGCGGTCGATCTTGTAGGCCAGCGCCGGCAGGTTGTTGCAGCGGATCGCGACGCCTTCTTCGAGCAGGTGATCGGAGTTGCGCTCCTCCTGCCCCGGTATCGGGTTGACGACGACGAAAGCCAGCCCCTTCGCCAGCGCCTCCGAAGTGGTCAGGCCCCCCGGCTTCCCCAGCAGGATGTCCGCCGCCGACATGTACTCGTCCATCTCCGTCGTGTGGCCGACGGCCCTGACCGTGATCCGGCGGCCCACCGTCACGCGCGCCGCCAGCCGCTCGACCCTCCCGCGCAACTCCTCGTTGCGCCCGCACAGCGCCACCACCTGCGCCGGGTGCTCCATCTCCGCGAGCGACTCGACCATGTGCTCGACGGGGCCGACGCCGAAGCCGCCCGCCGACATCAGGATCGTCGTCCGGTCGGCCGCCAGATTGTGCTTGGCGCGCATCTCCCGCTTGTCCTTCCGTTCGGCGAAGACCGGGTCGATGGGGATGCCCGTCACGCTGATCCGCGCGCCGGGGACGCCGAGCCGTTCGAGGTGGACGCGCGTCTCCGGGAGGGCGACGAAGTAGTGCTCGGAGTGGCGGCAGAGCCACATCGCGTGCACGTCGAAGTCGGTCACGACGACGGCCTGCGGGAAGTCGGCGCGGCCCTTCGCCTTGAGCCAAGAGATGATCTCGGCCGGGAGGAAGTGCGTGCAGACGATCAGGTCGGGCCCGTACTCTTTGAGCAGTTTAACGAAGGGGCGCGTGTTGAGCTTGTCGAGCGCGAGGCGGCGGCGCTCGTGCTGCCACGGCTTGTCGAGCTGGTCGTAGAGCCAGCCCAAGACCTCCGGCATCTTGTTGACCATCTCGATGTAGGTCTTCGAGTAGAGGTGGCGGAACAGCTTGTTCGTGTAGGCGAGCGTGTCGACGTGGCGGACTTCCGCGGCCGCGTCCGCCTGCCCGAACGCGCGCACGACCGCCTCGGCCGCGCGGACGTGGCCCGCGCCCGCCGACGCCGACAGCACCAGCACCCTCTTCCCGCCGCTCGGTTCGGTCGTCTGCTTCGACATGATCGCTCGAAGGGCCGGACGTTACTTCTTGGATGACCCGCCCGTGTAGAGGCGCAGGGCCGCGCCGTTGCTCGCCGCGCCGCCGGCCGCGACAACGCTCACCCGCGCGTCGCCCGACGCCGCCAGCGCGTCCGGCACCCGCACCGTCAACTGCGCCACGCCCGGAAGGTTCGGCACGGCGCGCACGCCCTCCGGGGCGACCGTGAGCGTCTGCTGCTGCGCGTCAACGAACCGCACTTCGAAAGTCAGCCCGGCTTCGAGCGCCGCCGCATCGAGGTTGCCGACGAAGAGCAGGACGCGCGTGCGCCGGTCGGCGCTGAAGTTGTAGTCGCTGTCAACCGGCAGCGGGTCGCGCATCAGCGTGACGGAGTCGAGCGCCAGCGCGCGGCCCGTGCCCTGCTCCGTCAGCAACACGGGCACGCCGGGGGCCGGCGCGAGATTCTGCGGCGGCCGCCACGCGGGCGACTGCGCCGAGAGCGACACCTCCGTCACCCGGCGCGGGTTCGAGCCGTCGAGCGCCGACGCGACATAGACGGCGGAGCTTTGCCCGCCGGAGCCGACGCTGTCGCGGTTGCTGACGAACGCGATCTCGTCGCCGTCGGGCGACCACGTCGGGTGTCGGTCGCTCGCGAAGTTGTTCGTCAGCCGCACCGTGAACGGGTCGTCGGCGTTGACGACGAAGATTTCCGGGGGGCCGAACTCGCGGTCGTTCTGGTAGGCGATGCGCCGGCCGTCGGGCGACCACGCGGGGGCCGTGTGGCTGCCGCCGCCGGCGCTCACCCGCGCGGGCGCGCTGCCGTCGGCGCGCATCACGAAGATGTGCGTGTTGAAGAAGTCGGGGCCGGAGGCGTAGGCGAGGCGCGTCCCGTCCGGCGACCAAGCGAGATCGCGGTAGATGCCGCGCGTGTTCGTCAGCCGCGCCGCCGCGCCCGTGCCGTCCGCGTTGACGACGTACACGTCGTAGTTCTGCTCGGCGTTCCCGACGTAGGCGATCCGCCTCCCGTCGGGCGACCACGTCGGCGACTGCGCGATGGCGAAGCCGGTGTTCTGCGTGAGCCGGCGCACGGCGTTGCCGTCGGCCGAGACGACGTAGAGGTTGCCGCCGCGGTCGGCGGAGACGACGAACTGCGAGCCGTCGGGCGACCACGCGAAGGCCGCGATCCCGGAGAGCCTGCCGTTCGTGACGTTGGTCACGGACGAGCCGTCGGCCGCGGCGAGGAGGATGTCGGGGCCGCCGGTCGTGCCGCCGCCGCCGAAGCCGATGAAGCCGATCTCGCCGCGCGACTGCGCGGCCGCGCCCGCCGACGCGAGCCAGAGGCACAACAGCAGCCCCGGCAGTGAAGACAGTATCTTACGCATGACACCCCAAGAGATTGCCACCCGCTCTCCGTGGAGGGACGAAGCTGGCCTGACGACGCGGTCGGGATTATGATTTTTGTGCGGGACTGCGAGGTAAGGCAGGCGCTGCACAACCTTCGGCAACCGGTGGAATTTACCTCATCGCGCGCGGCGCGGGCAAGCCGCCTTGAGCTATCATGCGGCGTTGGGGATATGACCGATTCACCGCCGCACGCGACGCCTGATCGCCGGCCCGTCCGGCCGCGCCCGGCCGCGCCGTGTCTGGCCGCGCTCATCGCCCTCACCCTGACGATTCAGCCCGCCTGCCTGTCGCGCCGCGCCGCCGACGAGTTCGTCCGCGTGCGCGCGCCCGTCGTGGCCTTAACCGGCGTCGCGCTGATCGACGGCACGGGCGCGCCCGCCCGGCGCGATCAGACTCTCGTCATCGAGCACGGGCGGATCAAGGAGTTGGGCGACGCAGGCAGCACGCGCGTCCCCGAAGGCGCGCTCGTCCTCGACCTACCGGGCCGCACGATCATCCCCGGCCTCGTCGGCATGCACGAGCACCTGTTCTACGCCGTCAACGGCGGCGACGGCTACGTCAACGCGGGCACGGCCTTCGCGCGCCTCTATCTGGCCTGCGGCGTGACCACGATCCGCACCGGCGGCGCACTGGACTTGCCGGGCGACGTGAAACTGAAGGAGGCCATAGACGCCGGGGGCGAGCCGGGGCCGCGCGTGTTCGTCACGAGTCCCTACCTGAACGGGTACGGCGAACGTGCCGACGCGGAACGGGCGGCGCGCGACGTAGAGACTTGGGCCGGGCAGGGCGCGACCTCCGTCAAGGCGTACGCCGGTTTGAAACGCGCGGAGCTGGCGGCGGCCGTCGCGGCCGCGCACCGGCGCGGGCTGAAGGTGACGGGCCACCTCTGCGCGGTCGGCTTCCGCGAGGCCGCCGCCACGGGGATCGACAACCTCGAACATGGGCTGCTGGTCAACACGGAGTTCTTCCCGCGGAAGGAGCCGGACGCGTGCCCCGACTTCAACGCGAACGTCTCGGAGCTGACGAGGCTCGACGTTGACGGCGCGCCCGTCCGGCAGACGATTCGGGAGCTGGTCGAGCGCCGCGTCGCCGTCACCTCGACGCTCGCGGTCTTCGAGTCGTTCGCGCCGCAGAGGTTCTCGCTCGACCCGCGCGTGGAAACGGTCTTGACGCCGGAAGCGTACGCCCGGTGCCGGGGCGAGCTGTCGCGTCGATCCACGGCCGAGTGGCGCAACGCCTCGGAGATGTGGGCGGCGGCGCTGAAGAAGGAGATGCAGTTCGAGCGCAGTTTCGTCAGAGCGGGCGGGACGCTGCTGGCCGGGGCCGACCCGACCGGGTGGGGCGGGGTGCTGGCGGGCTTCGGCGACCAGCGCAACTTGGAGCTGCTCGTCGAGGCGGGGTTCACGCCGGAGGAGGCCGTCCGCATCAGTAGCGCGAACGGGGCGGAGTTCTTGGGCGAGGCGGGCCGGGTGGGCACGCTGGCGGTCGGCAAACAGGCCGACGTGGTGGTCGTCCGAGGCGACCTCGCGGCCGACATACGCAACATCAGGAACGTCGAGATCGTGTTCAAAGAAGGGGTGGGCTACGATTCGGCTAAGCTCGTCGCTTCCGTCCACGGCAGGGTCGGGGCGGACGAGCGGCGCTGGTGGCTCAACGCGGCGTGGGCCGTCGCCGCGGCCGCCCTCGTCTTCCTGTTGTTGCGCCGCCTACTGCGCCTCCTCACGCGCCGGCCGCGCTAGCAAAGTGAAAGGCCGCCCCCGGCGGGAGCGGCCTCACCTGTTCGACCCCGGTCGCCCGCCGCCCCTCACCTCACGGCTGGCCGAAGCGGAGGCGGTACTCCTGCGAGTTGACGAAGCCGCTGACCATCTGGCGGATGTTGTCCGGGTTCTCCTTGATCACCTTCAGCCACGCCTGATAGCCGCTCTCCTCCGGCGTCCTCCTCAGGTAGCCGTAGTACTGCATCGAGACGAACGCCCCGTGGTACTCGGCCGCGTCCACCTCCGAAGACTGCACGACGGCGCGCAAGACCTGCGCCCTCGTCAGCGCGTTGGAGTTGAGCGCGTCGATGAGCTGCTGGCGCGTGAGAGTGACCTGCGAAGTGCCCTCGAAGTTGGTCGGGTCTTCCGTCGTGACGCGCTGCAAGCCGTGCCGGCCCAACAGCGTATCGACGTACCGCTGGTTCGTCATCCCGGTCGGGTAGAGCTGCGCGAACTCCGTCCGCTGCGCGACGGCGGCGGCGTAGGCCGCGCGCCGCGCGAAGACTTCGTCCGCGGTCGCGCCGGCTAGGCTACGCATGTCGGGCGTGATCTCCTCGTAGGTCGGCCGGCGGTTAAAAGCCACGCGGTAGAAGAGGTAGGAGTAGAGCGCCTTCAGGTAGAACTCGTGCGACTGGAAGAACGACTGCGAGACCAAGAGGCGGTCGCACGAGGCATCGCCGTTGACGTTCGGGCAGCGGTCGAGCACGCCCGTCCACGGCTCGCCGGCTTCCGGCTCTCTGGAGAGGAAGTCGAGGTACTGCATGCGGACGAACATCGCGTTCTGATCCACGGGGTTGGCGGCCGCGCCGGGCTGATCGTTGTCGCGGATGGTGAGCGTGGCGGTGCTCTGCGGGCCGAGTGTAGCGCCGCCCGTCGGGTTGACCAGCCGGAGCCGCAGGACTTCAGCGCCTTCGACGTGCGCGTCGTCGATGACGGGGACGGCGATCTGCTTCTGCGTCTCGCCGGCCGCGAAGTGGACGGTGTCGATGGTGGTGGCGTAGTCGCAGCGGGCGTAGGCCGTGCCGTTGGCGGTCGCGCAGGGGACGGCCGCCGGGTCGTCCATCGTCGTGAAGCCGACCGAGACGGGCGTCGTCGCGTCGCCCGTGCGCGTGACGGTGACGGTCGCGCCGACGGCCTCCTCGCCGTGCTGGAACGAGGGCGCGCCGAACTGGACGACGCGCTGCGGCGTCGGGTCGCCGGCCTGCGTGACGGTGAAGGTGCGCGGGCCGACGGTGATCGTGCCCGTCCGCGGCCCGGCGTCGAGGTTGGCCTTCACCGAGTAGGTCACCTTGCTCGTGCCGGCCGCGCCGGTGCCGCCCGAGACGATGACGATCCACGGGGCGTTGCTGACGGCCGCCCACGGGCTGCACGCCGTCCCGAAGGTGACGTTGATCGTGCCGGTCGAGGGGAAGTCGGGCGCGGCGTCGGCCGAGGGCGAGAGCACGGAGCAGGCCGCCTGCGTGACGGTGAAGGTCTTGTCGCCGATCTTGATCCGGCCGGTGCGCGCCGCGTCGCTCGTCGTCGCCTCGACGGAGTAGTTGACCGTGCCGAGGCCGTTCGTGCCGGCGACGGCCGAAGTCACGGTCAGCCACGGCGCGTCGCTCTCGGCCGTCCACGGCGCGCAGGCGGGGCCGGCCGAGACGGAGACGCTGCCGGTCTGCGCGTTCGGCCCGGCCGACTTGCTCGAAGGCGAGATGCCGTAGCAGCCGAGTTGCCTGACCGAGTGCGTCCGGCCGGCGATGGTCAGCGAGCCGTTGCGCGACGCGCCGCTCGTGTTCGCCGCGACGGAGTAGGTGACTGTTCCGTTGCCCGACCCGCCCGCAGCGGACGTGACCGTGATCCACGGGTGGTTGCTCACGGCCGTCCAGCCGGGGCAGGCCGACCCGGCCGTGACGTTGACGCTGCCGTTGCCGTTGCCGGGGCCGAACTCCCAGCTCGACGGCGAGAGGGCGAAGCAGCCGAGTTGCGTGACCGAGTGGGTCTTGCCGGCGACGGTCAGCGTGCCGGTGCGGGAGAGCAGTTCGGAGTTGGGCGCGACGGAGTACGTGACGGTGGCGTCGCCCGTCGCGCCGCCGCCGGAAGTGATCGTGATCCACGGGACGTTGCTCGCCGCCGTCCAGCCGGCGCAGGAGTCGCCCGCGGTGACGCCGACCGTGCCGGTTCCGGCGTCGGGGCCGAAGGTGCGTGACGAGGGGGTGATGGCGTAGCACCCGGCTTGGTTGACGGTGTGCGTCTTGCCCGCGATGGTCAGCTTCCCCTGCCGGGCGTCGGCGCTCGTGTTGGGCGCGACGGAGTAGGCGACCGTGCCGTTACCCGTCCCGCCCGCGCCCGCCGTGATCGTGATCCACGGGACGTTGCTCGCGGCCGTCCAGCCGGCGCACGACGCGCCGGCCGTGACCGTGACCGAGCCGGTCGCGGCGTCCGGCCCGACCGACTTGCTGGCGGGCGAGATCGCGTAGCAGCCCGACTGCGAGATCGCAATCGCGCGCTTGACGTTGCCCGCGCCGACGAGATCGATCGTGCCGGAGCGGTTGTCGGCCGTGAGGTTGGGCGCGACCGTGAACGTGATGGTCTTGTTGCCGGAACCCGAAGCCGCCGAGGTGAGCGTGATCCACGGGTCGTCGGTCGAAAGCTCCCAAGCGCAGTCGGCGGCCGTCGTCAGGTTTGAAGAGCCGCCGCCGCCCGCGTTCGTGAACGAGCGCGACGCGGGCGCGAGCGCGTACTGGCAGCCCGCGTCCGGGTCCGTGTCGAGCTTGGCGGCGAAGGCGTCGCCGTGGCCGCCCGCATCCGCCTGCGCGGGGGCGAGCACGGGGAACTCGCGCGAGAGCGTGCGGCCGGAGATGAAGGCGTTGCCCTCGCGGTCGGCGGCGACGCCGGTGGCCGCGTCGTCGCACTCGCCGCCGAGGTAGGTCGAGAACAGCAGCGAGTCGATGCCGGTGCGCGCCGGGTTGAGCTTGACGAGGAAGCCGTCGCCGCCGCCGCAGTCGCCGACGACGAGGTGATCCTGCGTCGAGTTGACGACGGGGAAGTTGAGCGACGAGGTCGCGCCCGCGACGTACACGAGGCCGGCCGCGTCGACCGCGACGGCGGCGGCCGTGTCCTCCTTCGCGCCGCCGACGTAGGTCGAGTAGAGCAGCGCGGCGTCGCCCGTCTTCGTCGTGTCGATGCGCGTCACGAACGCGTCGGGGCAGTTGACGGTCGAGCCGTCCGCGCCCGTGCAGGTGTCCAAGTCCTTCTTCGGCTGCACGGCGCTCGCGGTGACGGGGAAGGCGTCGGAGTGGGTCACGCCCGCGACGTGGGCGCGCTCCGTCGAGTCGAGCGCGACGCCGACCGCGTAGTCCGCGCCCTCGCCCGCGAGCAGCGTCGAGTAGAGCAAAGAGGTGGCCGCCGGGTTGAGCTTCGAGAGGAAGGCGTCGCCCGCGCCGGGCCGCCCCGCCGCCAACTGGTTCTTCAGGGGGAAGTCGGCCGAGTCAGTCCGGCCGGCGACGTAGACGTTGCCCAACGGATCGACGGCGAGGCCGGCCGCCGCGTCCTGCCCCGCGCCGCCGAGGAAGGTCGAGAAGACGAGCGACGCCGCGCCCGCGAGCGCCGGATCGAACTTGGCGACGAAGGCGTCCTGCGAGACGGCGTCGGCGGCGTTGGGCTGAAAGACGCCCGGCGTCGTCTTCAGGCTCGCCGCCTTCGCCGCGCCCGCGACGTAGAGGCGGCCCGCCTCGTCGGCGGCCAAGCCCGAGGCAGAGTCGCCGCCGAAGTAAGTCGAGTAAGTCATCTCGCCGCCCGTCTCGTTGAGCCTCACGAGGAAGGTGCGGCCGGGCGCGGGCTGGTAGGCGTTCGCGGTCACGGGGAAGTCTGACGAAGCCGTCTCGCCGACGACCGCTGCGTTGCCCTTCGCATCGACGGCGACGGCGCGCGCCGTGTCCTCGCCCGCCCCGCCGAAGTGGGCCGCGTATTCCAACTCCGACCCCGCGGGGCTGAGCTTCATGACGAAGACTTGGCGCGTGGCCGCGTCGCCCAACGTCTCGCTGTCGCCGACCACGTAGGCGCTCCCCGCCGAGTCGATGGCGACGGCGGCCGCGCGATCTTCGCGGCCGTCGCCGAGGTAGGTCGAGTAGACGAGGACGGGGTCGATGACGAGCGGCAGCCGCCGGTCGTAAGCGCCGACCTCGAAGCCGACCTCGCCGCGTCCGCGGAGCGCGTAGCGGCCGCGCACCTCGCGGCGGACGCCGCCCTTCAACTGGTAGAGGAAGGGCTTGCGCTGTCTGATCTCGCCCCCGGCGACGCCCAACAGGAGGTCGCCCGTGGCGGCGTCGATCCGGACGCGCTCCGCCCCGTCGAAGCGGAGGCGGATGCGGCCGGGGGAGGCGTTGGGGGCGACGATGAAGTCGTATTCGAGCTGGCGCTGGTTGCCGTAGAACTCGACATCCACCCCGGCGTAGACGCCGCGGTAGCGGACGCGTTCGTAGGTCGGCACGCCCGTCACCCACTTGCCGGGGTCGCCGCCGTTGAAGTAGTTGACCGTGCCCCGCAGCGGCGTGCGTCCTTCGACGCGCGGCGACGGCCGCGAGCCCG
>DATCVD010000040.1:0-8275 GCA_036567125.1 Pyrinomonadaceae bacterium
ACTGAAGCGGCCCCGCGCGAGCCGGAATACCCCGTCACGGACGAGCGCCGCGCCGCGCTGCGCCGCCTCCGCGAGCAGATGCGCGACCTCCTCTCGCTGCTCGACTCGCGCGACGGCGCGGCCCACGATCCGCGCCGCAAGTGACCCGCCCGGCCCGCCGCGCACCGCGGTTGACCAATCAAAATTTTCCGGCGATACTATCCGCGTTTTCGGGATGTGGCGCAGCCTGGTAGCGCGCACCCTTGGGGTGGGTGAGGTCCCGAGTTCGAATCTCGGCATCCCGATTCAAGAAAGGCTCGCGGACATTCACGTCCGCGAGCCTTTCTTACTTTTTCGGACTGACGAGTCGGAGGGGAAGCTTTGCCGACCCGATCAGAAACTCTGCGCGCCGCCGGCCGTCTTCTCCGCGAAGCCGGTGGCGAAGGTGACGACGCACATGGTGGTGCGCTGCGTGTGGTCGCCGCAGGCGAGGCCGGCGAGTTTGTAGTCCCGGTTAAAGATGCTCAGGCGGTGGCCGCGCGAGGCGAAGCCGTCGTCGATGAGCCACGTCAGCACGCGCTGGCGGGCGGTGTACTTGCCGTAAGACAAGTTCTCGCCGACCGCGCCGGCCACGCGGCCGAAGCGCGCGAGGCGCTGGTCGCACAGACTCCCGTCCGTGCCCTTGTGGCCGAACAGGCCGCGCGCGCCCTGATCCGTGACGTGCGCGCCCGCGCCGAGCGTCATGCCGCGCGAGGCGTCGAGCGGCGGGAGCGGGCGCGCGGCCTTGAGGAAGTTGATCGCCTCGTCGAGCGCGGCCGCGCCTTCGGCGCTCGTCACTTCGAGGCCGCCCGCGAGCCGGAACGTCTTGCCGCGGAAGCCGGGCCGGAGCTGTTCGAGGAAGGCCGCGTAGTCCTGCGGGCGCGTGCGCGCGAGGTTGATCTCTTGGAGCAGCTCGTGCTCGAAGGAGGGGAGCGCGAAGGCCGCGCCGCCGGAGGTTAACTTCGTGGTCTGCGCGTTTGAGAACGAGGCCGCAAGGCACAGGCAGAGGGCAAGCGAGCAGGCGAGGGGGAGCCTGTCACGTCTCATCTGGGGGACTCCTTATTTCAAATTGATTAGCTTAGACGGACGAAACTATCGGAGACTGGTTCTAGACGCCGCGCGTGGGTATTGCGACGGCGGCGGGCGGGTCTCAACTCGACAAAGCGGCGGCAATGTAAGCCACACGGGGCGGCCGCGTCAAGAGTTTTTGACGCCGTCTCGGCCGACGCACCCCGCGGCGTTCAATCTTTCAACTCTGCGACGACCAGACGGCGCGCCCCGCCCTTCCAAAAGCAGAAGGCGATGCGCCGGCCCCGCGCGTCGATGTGCGCGTCGTGCAGCGCCGGGTGGTCGCCGGCGCGGCGCAAGCGCGCCCCGTCGAAGATCAGGAGTGGGTTGTCGCCCTTCTCGTGCGCCGGGGCCGTCCTGAGCAGGAAGACGACGCGCGCCGCGGAGCGATGCTTGATCTCGACATTGACCGGCGCGCCCTCCTTGACCGGCGTCGTGAGCAGCTTCGTCGCCCGCCCGTCGCGGTGTTCGTAGAGGACTGCGTCGGCGCCGTTCGTCACCACGAAGATGATCGAAGGGCCGAAGGCGAAACCGCCGCCGAGGCGGTAGGAAGACGACGGCCCGCGTAGCTCAAGGAGCGTTTGCATGGTGCGCCGCTCGAAGTCGAGCAGGTGGACGTCGTGGTCTTCGTTGACGTAATTCTTTTGCAGCACGAGGCCGCCCCCGCCGACGAGGAAGGCCCCGTATTGCAGCGCGCTCGTCAAGACGCGGTCTTCGAGCGCGGGGAAGACGGCGCGTGCTCTGGCGTACGCGCGCCTGAACTCGGGCGGCACGGGGGCGGCGTCCGGCGAACCGTCGTCGAAGCCGGGTTCGACGTGGGTCTCGCGGACGAGCTTCCTGCTCCGCGCGTCGAACAGCAGGTCGGTCGCGTCAACGTCGCCGTCGGAGACCGTGACGCGAAAGCGCCGGTTGTCGAGCCACATGATCTCGGTCACGAAAGCCCCGTAGGTCGCGTACCTGTCGGCGGCGCGCCGGCCGAGCAGGACTGACGTGCGCCCGCTCCTTAAATCGCGGAGCATAATCTCCGTGCCCTCGCGTCCGCCGGCCACGATCACTTTCGAGTAGGCGAGTTGCGTCCCGTCGGGCGAGAGGGCCGGGTGCACGCTGTCGCCGCGCACGTCGTCGAACAGCCTCTCGCCCGATAGCCGTACCACCGGAAGGGCCGCCTCGGAAATGCGCGGGCGCGCCGTCGCCGGCAATTCCGGTCGTTGGCCGGAGACGCCCGCCGCGAGCAGCAGGCAGGCGGCCGCGAGATGGAAGGGCTTCATGGCGTGCCTCACGCGTCGGCGACGACGATCTCGGAAGTCAGCGTGCGGTGGACGGGACATTTCTGGGCGATCTCGTGCAAGCGCGCGTGCTGCTCGGCCGTGAGGTCGCCCTCGATCTCGATCTTGCGCTCGATGCGTTGGACGAAGGCCTCGCCCGTCGTCTCACACTCGGCGCAGTCTTTAGCGTGGACGCGCCGCATCGAGAGGCGCACCGTCACGCGCCCGACCGGCCAGCCTTTGCGCCGCGCGTAGAGGCGGATGGTCATCGAGACGCAACTGCCGAGTGCGGCGAGGAGCAGGGCGTAGGGGTCTGGCCCCGCGCCGTCGCCGCCGAGACTGGCCGGCTCGTCCGTCGTGAAGGCGCGCCCGCCGCCGTCGTAGCGCACCTCGTTCTGTAGATTGGTGAGCGAGGTCACGATCACTTCGTTCATCGCGCAGGAGCCTCCCAAAGCGTCTTCCGAATCGTTAACTGACTTCGCCGCGGGCCGTTGCCCCGGATGATAACACCGCCGGCCCCGCGCCGCGCGCGCGAAACTCGCCGCGCCCGCTCGGCCTTGCACCCGCGCGACGCGTGCGGCTACACTCGAAAAAAAGCTGTTAGCGATTAGCTGTTAGCCGTTAGCCGAACCGCCCGGCGCGGCCCGTCTTGTTCAACTGCCGCCGCGCGAAGCTGCCGGCTAAAAGCTAATCGCTAACAGCTCATCGCTTCCCGGGGAGACGCAATGAAAATTCACGAGTATCAGGGCAAAGAGTTGTTGGGCAGGTACGGCGTGCCCGTGCCGCGCGGGATCGTGGCGCGCTCGCCGGAGGAGGCGTACCACGCGGCGAAGGAGTTGGGCACGGAGGTCGTGGTCGTCAAGGCGCAGATTCACGCGGGCGGGCGCGGCAAGGGCGGCGGCGTCAAGCTGGCGCGCTCGGCCGACGAGGCGCAGGAGATCGCGCGCCAGATGCTCGGCATGAAACTCAAGACGCACCAGACCGGGCCGGAAGGTCAGGAGGTGCGCACGCTCCTCGTCGAAGAAGGCTTGCCGATTGATAAAGAGTTCTACCTCGGCGTCGTGCTGGATCGGCAGACGGGCCGGCCCGTCTTCATGGCCTCGTCCGCGGGCGGCATGGACATCGAAGAGGTCGCCGCCACGGAGCCGGAGAAGATTCTCAAGGAGACGATTGATCCGGCCGTCGGCTTCCGGCCCTTCCAGGCGCGCAAGCTGGCGTTCGGCTTGGGCCTGCCGTCGGACTTGATCAACCCGGCCGCGAAGTTCATGCAGGCGCTCTACTCGGCCTACGAGCAGATGGACGCGTCGCTGCTTGAGATCAACCCGTTCCTGCTGACGAAGGACAAGCGACTCATCGCGCTCGACGCGAAGGTCAACTTCGACGACAACGCGATGTTCCGCCATCAGGATTTTCACGCGCTGCGCGACCTGAACGAAGAAGAGCCGCTGGAGATCGAAGCCTCGAAGTTCGATCTCAACTACATCAAGCTCGACGGCAACATCGCCTGCATGGTCAACGGCGCGGGGCTGGCGATGGCGACGATGGACATCATCAAGCTCGCGGGCGGCGAGCCGGCCAACTTCCTCGACGTGGGCGGCGGCGCTTCGCAGCAGCGCGTCGAGGCGGCCTTCCGGATACTTTTGGCCGACCCGAACGTGCGCGCCGTGCTCATCAACATCTTCGGCGGCATCGTCCGCACCGACATGGTCGCGCGCGGCGTGATCGAGGCGGCGAAGTCAATCGGCATCAGCGTCCCGGTCGTCGTCCGGCTCGAAGGGACGAACGTCGAGGAGGGCCGCCGCCTGATCGCCGAGTCGGGCATGAACTTCACGGTCGCGTCGGGGATGAAGGACGCGGCCGAGAAGGTCGTCGCGCTCGCCGGGTGAGCGGGGCCGAGGCCGTTATGAAATTCCTGAGACTGTCGCTGCTGGCCGCGTCCCTCTGCGTCGCGCCCGCGCCCGCGCCGGGCCGGGACACAGTCGTTGCCGGGCCGATGTTCACCGTCAAGCAGGGGAGGGAGTTGAAAATCAAGGGCGCGGACTTGAGGATCACCTTCCTCGCTGTCGAGGAAGACTCGCGCTGCCCGAAAGACGTGGAATGCATTCAGGCGGGCAACGCGCGCGTGCGCCTGCTGGCGCGCAACTCGAAGGGCGCTCGCGCCCGGTTCGTGCTGAACACGGACATCCTGCGCGGCGCGAGAAGGTACGAGTTCGGGAAGTACGGGATCGAACTGATCCGCCTCTCCCCGCAACCGACCGCTGGCGCGCCTAAGCGGCGCGCTTACGAGGCGGTACTCAGCATCTACGGCGGTACTCCGCCTAACAGGTAAAAAAAGTCCTTGTGCGCGGCGGCACGCGCGGGGGGGTCGATGGCATCTCTGAGTTTCTGGGGCGGGGTCGGAACCGTCACCGGCTCGAAGTACCTGATCGAGACGGGGCGCGCGAGCGTGCTCGTCGATTGCGGGCTGTTTCAGGGCTACAAAGAACTGCGCGAGCGCAACTGGGAAGACCCGCCGTTCCAGCCCGCGGCGCTCGACGCCGTCCTCATCACGCACGCGCACGTCGATCACACGGCGTACCTGCCGCGCCTCGTCCGCCTCGGCTTCCGCGGGCCGGTCTTTTGCTCGCGCGGCACGGCCGACCTGCTCAAAATCCTGCTGCCCGACTCCGCGCGGATTCAGGAGGAGGACGCCGAGTACCGCAACCGCAAGGGCCTCACGCGCCACCAGCCGGCGCTCCCGCTCTACACCGAAGAAGACGCGCGCGCCGCGCTCGAACTCATGCGCCCGCAGCCGAACAACGGCGAGGCGCGCGAGGTCGCCGCGGGCGTCCGCGCCGGCTTCCGCGTCGCCGGCCACATTCTGGGATCGAGTCTCGTGCTCGTCGAGGTCGAAGGCGCGGGCGCGGGCGGCGCGGGCCGCCGCGTCCTGTTCTCCGGCGACCTCGGCCACTACGACCAGCCGATCATACGCGACCCGGAGCCGCCCCCCGCCTGCGACTACATGCTCGTCGAATCGACTTACGGCGACCGCCTACACGCGCCCGAAGACCCGAAGGACGAACTGGCCCGCATCATCAACGAGACGGCCGAGCGCGGCGGCGCGCTGCTCATCCCGGCCTTCGCCGTCGGGCGCACGCAGGAGATCGTCTACCTCATCCGCGAGCTGGAGGACGAGAAACGCATCCCCGTCCTGCCCGTGCGCGTCGACTCGCCGATGGCCGCGGCCGCGACGCGCGTCTATAACCAGCGGACGGAGGAGCACGACGAGGAGTACGCGTCGGTGCTCGCCCGGCAGCGCCACCCGATCCGCACGCGCCTGATGCAGACGGCCGCGACGCGCGAAGAGTCCAAGCGCCTCAACGAGGAGACCGGGCCGCGCATCATCGTCTCCGCCTCCGGGATGATGACGGCGGGCCGCGTCCTCCACCACGCGCAGCGCGTCCTGCCGGACGAGCGCTCGACGGTTCTGTTCGTCGGCTTTCAGGCGGCCGGCACGACCGGCCGCCGCGTCCTCGACGGCCAGCGCGAGGTCACGATCTTCAAACGCCCGGTGCCGGTGCGCTGCCGCGTCGAGCGCGTCGGCGGCTTCTCCGCCCACGCCGACTGGCAGGAAGTCCTGCGCTGGCTCGAAGGGATGCCCGCAGCGCCCCGCCGCTCCTTCACCACGCACGGCGAACCCGAAGCCGCCGCCGCGATGGCCGGCCACATCCGCGAGCGCTACGGCTGGCGCGTCGACGCCCCGCAGTACGGTGATCGCGTCGAGCTGGAGTAACGGCCGGCGCGTTTGCGCGGGCAACAGCCTTTCTGATTTTGTCGCAGCCGCGTGATATACTGCGCGGTCATTCCGGGCAAGATAAAATCGCAAACTGAGGAGCAAAAGCGTTGAGCGTTCTCGTCGATAAGCAGACGCGCCTCGTCGTGCAGGGCATCACGGGCAAAGAGGGCACGTTCCACACCAAGCAGATGGTCGAGTACGGGACGAACGTCGTCGGCGGCGTCACGCCCGGCAAGGGCGGCACGGTGCACGAGGGCGTCCCCGTCTTCAACACGGTCGCGGACGCGGTCAGGGAGGCGGGGGCGAACGCCTCCGTGATCTACGTGCCGCCGCCGTTCGCGGCCGACGCGATCATCGAGGCCGCCGACGCCGGCCTGCCCCTCGTCGTCTGCATCACCGAAGGGATACCCGCGCTCGACATGGTCAAGGTCAAGCGTTTCCTCGAAGGCAAGGGGACGCGGCTCGTCGGGCCGAACTGCCCCGGCGTCATCTCGCCGGGCAAGTGCAAGGTCGGCATCATGCCCGGCCACATCCACAAGGAAGGGCGCGTCGGCGTGGTCTCGCGCTCGGGCACGCTCACCTACGAGGCGGTCGGGCAGTTGACGGCGCTCGGCCTCGGCCAGTCGACGGCCATCGGCATCGGCGGCGATCCCGTGATCGGCACGACGCACTCGGACGCGCTCGCGCTCTTCGAGGCCGACCCCGAGACCGAAGGCATCGTGATGATCGGCGAGATCGGCGGGACGGCCGAGGAAGAGGCGGCCGCCTACGCCAAAGAGCGCGTGACGAAGCCCATCGTCGCCTTCATCGCCGGGCAGACCGCGCCGCCCGGAAGGCGCATGGGCCACGCCGGCGCGATCATCGCGGGCGGCAAGGGGACTGCCGCCGAGAAGATGCGCGCGCTCGAAGAGGCCGGCATCCGCGTCGTTAACTCGCCCGCCGACATCGGCCAAGCGATGAAGGAAGCACTCGGCGCGGGCGCGGCGGCGTAAAGCGTGCGGGCCGCGGTCAGGCTCGCGGAAAGGCCGGGTGACGTCCCATGAAGCGTTCATTGTTCGCGCTGCTCGTCGTCTCGCTCCTGAGCTGCGGCGCGTCCGCGCAGGACGCGGGGCAGGCGCAGCAGGCCGGCGAGTTGACGATGGCCCTGACGGGCGCGGTGTACGACGCCAACGGCTCCGTGATAGTGAACGAGGTGAAGATCGTCGCCCACGGCACCGGCGGGAAGGTCTTCCGAGCGAGCGTCAACAGCGAGGGCATTTACACGCTCCGGCTCCCGCTGGGAATCTATAGCGTGGAGGCCGGAGCGCCGCACTTCTGCAAGTCGATAGTTGACGGTTTCAGGATCGTCAACGCGACGCACGGCAAGATGGCTCTCGACTTCGTCCTCGACGTCGCGCCCTCGCACGCGCCGTGCGCGGCGAGCAAGCTGACCACCGACAAAAAGTCGGGGGATGAGAACCGAAAGTCCGAAAAGATCGTCGAGTAAATTTCGCAGGAGACGGAATGTCAGAACAAACCGGGAATCTCACGTTCGGAATTATCAAGCCCGACGCGGTGCGCGCGGGGAAGACGGGCGCGATCATCCAGCGCATCACGGAGGGCGGCTTCCGCCTGCGCGGGATGAAGTTGATCCACATGACGCGCGCCGGGGCCGAAGGGTTTTACGCCGTCCACCGCGAGCGGCCGTTCTACGGCGAGCTGACGACGTTCATGTCTTCGGGGCCGTGCGTCGTGCTGGCGCTCGAAAAAGCGGGGGCGGTCAAAGCTTGGCGCGATCTGATGGGCGCGACCGATCCGGCGAAGGCCGACGCGGGCACGATCCGCAAGGAGTTCGCCAACTCCATCGGCGAGAACGCCGTCCACGGCTCGGACTCCGAGGAGAACGCGCGCATCGAGATCGCTTACTTCTTCAGCCAACTCGAACTCGTGTAACGAGCTAGGATTCAGGATTTAGGGGTTGGAGTCTCCGCTCTGAAATCTCGAATCTAAATCCTAGCTCCTGAATCCTAGCTCCCAAATCCTAGCCCTAGCTAATCCCCCGAACTTATGAAACGCTGCCCCCAGTGTCAGAGCGTCTATGAGGACGCGAAGAATTTCTGCCTGAATGACGGGACGCCGCTCGTCGCCGACGCGGCGGAGGCGCGGCCCG
>DATCVD010000041.1:0-2142 GCA_036567125.1 Pyrinomonadaceae bacterium
CCCGCCGCCCGCCCCGCCGCGACTTTCCCGGCAAATCTTCCCGCCCGCCGAGCATCCGCCGGCCGCGCCCGCGCCATCAATAACAGTGCTCTTACTCAAGGCCGCACGCGCCGGCCGTCCGCTCCCCGCGAACGCGCGGGCGTCGGCCCTGCCGGCGCGTTGGTGTGCGGCGCGAGTTTTTGTTAGAATGCGCGGTTTGTTCGCCGTAGACGCGGGAAGGGGTGACGCAGACAGTGAGGCGAAGCGTTTCGACGGAGTCAGCGCCGCGGGCCATCGGGCCTTACTCGCAGGCCATCCAATTCGGCAGTTTCATCTTCTCTTCGGGCCAGATTCCGCTCGATCCGGGGACGGGGCAGTTCGTCGAGGGCGGGATCGCGGAGCAGACCGAGCAGGTGTTGAAGAACCTCTCGGAGGTCTTGCGGGCCGCGGGCGCGGGGCTGGCGGACGTGGTCAAGACGACCGTCTATCTGGCCGACATGGACGATTTCGCCGCGATGAACGAGGTTTACGGGCGCTTCTTCCCCGAGGCCCCGCCGGCCCGCTCGACCGTGCAGGCCGCGCGCCTGCCGCGCGACGCCCGCGTCGAGATCGACGTGATAGCGGTGAAGGGGAGTGACGAATGATGAATGCGGAAGGACGAGCCGAAAACAGGTGTCTTCAGTCCATCGTCCCGCATTCATGACTTACAGCGGCTAGGCCGCTTTGGCGACCTTGCCGGCCTTGATGCAGGACGTGCAGACCTTCATGCGGACGTTGCCGCCCTGCGGCCGCTGGACGCGGATCGATTGCAGGTTGGGGTTGAACCGCCGCCGGGTGCGGTTGTTCGCGTGTGAGACGTTGTTGCCGAACTGCGGCCCCTTGTCGCAGACTTCGCATCGTTTCGCCATGATGATTCCAATACCTCCGAGAACTTGAGAGCGTGCCCCCACAGTCAGCGACTTCGGGCGCGCGGGAAACAAGTTTTATAGCAAACGGCTTCTCGCGCGGTCAAGCGAGCGCGCGCGGGGCGACAAACCGGACGAGCCGTTATTCGTTGAAGGAGCAGAGAGAAACACTGTGAACAGAGCCGCCAGAAAACTTTCCCCCCTCGTGTTGGCCGCCGCCGCGGCGCTCGCTTTCGCCGCCTGCAACGGCGCGAAGGGGGGCGGCGGGGCCGGCGACGTGGCCGCCGTCGTCAACGGCAAGAACATCACGCTCGGCGAGGTCGAGCGCGTCATCCGCGAGCAGACGGGCGGGCAGCAGTCGCAGCTCTCGCCGCTCGAACTCGGCGCGGCCCGCCTGCAAGTCCTCGACAGCCTGATCCGCGACGAAGTCCTCTTCCAGCGCGCCGAGAAGGAGCAGACGCTCCCGAACGAGGACGAGATCACCAAGGTCATCAACGACCAGAAGCAGGCGGCCAGCAGCCGCGAGGCGTTCGATAAGGCCTTGAAGGACGCCGGGCAGACAGAGGAGAGCCTGCGCGAGCTGGTGCGCAAGCGCCTCGCCATGCAGAAGCTGCTCGACAAGATCGGCAACAAGGCCGACGCGCCGAGCGACCGCGAGATCGAGGACTTCTACAACAACAACCGGCAGCGCTACGTCAACGCGCGCGGCGTCGAGCTGTCCGTCATCTACGTCGATCCGCAGCCGAACCCCGGCGCGGCCACCGACGCGCAGACGGACGAGGCCGCGCAGAGCAAGATCAAGTTCATCCAGCAGCGCCTGAAGAGCGGCGGCGACTTCGCCACGGTCGCGCGCGAGTCGAGCGAGGACGCGCAGACCGCGCGGCGCGGCGGCGACGTCGGCTTCTTCGGCGAGGCCGACTTGAAGCAGGCCGGCTTCCCCGAAGAGTTGGTCTCGCGCTTCTTCGGCCCGATGCAGGCGGGCGACATCACCGATCCCATCCGCGGCCCCGACGGCCGCTGGTCGCTCTGGAAGCTCACGAGCAAGCGCCTTCAGGCCGAGAACCTGACGCTCGACAACCCGCAGGTGCGTCAGGACGCGGCGAACCTGATCGTCAGCCAGCGCCGGCAGATTCTCAACGCCGCGCTGCTCGAAGTGGCGATGCGCGAGGCGAAGATCGAGAACAAGCTGGCCGAGTCGATGCTCAACAGCGCGGCGAGCCTGAGCAGCCTGCGGCCCGCCGGCGGGGCCGCGCCGGCC
>DATCVD010000042.1:0-3560 GCA_036567125.1 Pyrinomonadaceae bacterium
CGGCGCGGCGCAGTTCATGTCGCTGACGCTGACGAGCAGCTCGGGCGACGAGAGCAGGCGCAGGTCGGCCGTGCCGGCGGCGGCGGGGCCGGCCGTCAAGTCCGCGATGCGGAAGCGCAGCCGCGAGACGGGGTCGGCCGACTGGTTGGTGAAGCGGCGGCGGATCGAGAACGTGCCGGCCGTGTAGGGGCCGGCCGTCGTCGGCGTCAGCGCGTCGTCGTAGCTGGTGAAGTCGCGGACGACGTTCGGCGCGGCCCCGTTCGACTGCGCGATGTCGATGAGCGTCGCCTTGATCCGGTCGTTGCGGTTGACGGGGCTGCCCGTGTTCTCCGGCCCCGGCGCGCCGAGCCGCGACTGGCGGCCGCCGTACGTGCCGGCGTCGGGCGCGACGAGGATGAAGTCGTCGGCGTTCGAGCCGGTGTCGCGCGGCGTGCCGGTGACGAGGTCGCGGAGCAGGCTGTACTGGCCGTTGGTCGTGCCGACGGGCGGCATGCCGCCGCCCTCGCGGTAGGTGTCGGCGAAGCCGGCCCCGGCCGTGTTGAAGCCGGCCGCGTCGAGCACCGCGCCGGAGGTCGTGCCGGAGTCGAAGAGGGCGAGGCCGGTGTTGTCGGGGATGTCGGCGGTCGAGTAGGCGTCGCCCGCCGCGTAGCCGCCGAGCGTGTAGCCGCGCCCCGCCACGAGGTAGCGGCCGCGCGCCGGGATGACCGTCCCGTTCGGGATGGTGTAGACGGGCGTGGAACTCGTGCCGTCCGTGTTGAGCGCGGCGAGGAGCCAGCCGCCGGAAGAGCCGTCGGACGCGCCGACCGTGATGGCCGAGTCCGTCCGGTTGGCGATCTCGACGAACTCGTCGAGCGCGCCGGCCGCCCCGCGCGCGCGGAACTCGCTGATGACGACTTGGCCCGCGGCCGTGCCCGAAGGCGTGACGGCGGCGGCGGCCGTGAAGTTGGCCGTCTGGCTGCCCGCGACGTTGACGAAGGTCGCCTGCGGGGGCGCGAAGGTGTGGCCCGCCTTCGACGGCGTGACCGTGTAGATGCCGCCGCAGGTCGAGAGCGTGAAGGAGTAGTCGCCGTTCGCGTCGGTGGTCGTGGCCTGCTGCTCCGTCCCCGTCAGGCTGACGCTGACGGCGTCGACGCCGTTGCCGCCGCCGTCGGCGACGCGCCCGCTGATCGTGGTCGTGGGCACGGCCGCGCAGGAGAACTCGGAGATGTCGAGCGAGAAGGCCGTGACGTTGCCGGTGTCGGGCGTGCCGAGGTCGGCGACGTTGAGCGTCCACGTGCCGTTCGGGTTCTCGCCGTCGAAGGCCGAGAGCAGGTTGGCCGGCTTGAACGTGTTGGTGTAGGGGTTCTGCGCCGCCGTGACCGACTGGATCGAGCCGTTGGCCGTGTCGTCGTCGAGCACGGTGTTGCAGAAGTTGTTGCCGCTGTTGTTAACGCCGCCCGCCTGATTGATGACGGTGACGGTCGTGCCGGAGGGCGAGGTCAGCTTGAAGACGAGATCGCCGACCCACGTGTGGTTGACGCCGTTGGTCGTCGCCCCGGCCGTCGCGTTGCACGCGCTCCCGCCGATGCGGAAGTTCAGGTCGGAGACCGAGCCGCTGAAGCCGCTGACGGCGAGCGGGATGTTGACGCCCGCGGCGTTGCCGTCGGGGATGGCGGCGGGCGGGCCGGAGTAGGCGACGTTGGTCGGCGTCGCGCCGGGCGCGCCGGCCGTCTGCACGGTGATGGGGAAGACGGCGGGGCTGGCCTGCCCGCCCACGAAGGTGACCGCGAGCGAGAACTTGAGCTTCGCGCCGCAGGCGACCGCGCCCGGCTCGGTCTGGACGGTGAACGGGCGGAGGTTCGTGGCCGAGCTGGGGGTCGAATTAATGTCGGGGTAGCCCGACGTTGACTGCACGACCGTGACGCCGGGCGTCTGCGAGACGAGCGTCGCGCTGATGGCCGTCGCGCCCGCGCCGCCGAGGTTATTGAGGGCGACCGTCACCGTGCCGCGCTCGCCCGCGTCGAAGCCGGAGTCGCAGCCGCTCGTCGGCGTGAAGGTCACGGTGCCGATGTCGAGCGTCGCGCCGGCCTGAGCGTTCAGAGACTGCAAGGCCGCGAAGGGGCTGATGATGCCGAAGCCGGAATCGCGGTCGAAGCCGGCGGCCTCGATGTCGATGGCCGTGGAGGTCAGGGCGGGGAGAATTTGGTCGCGCGTGATCGCGGGGTTAGAAGCTTGGAGCAGCGCGGCGACGGCGGCGGCCGTCGGCGCGGCGGCCGAGGTGCCGAAGAAGGGCTGGAAGCCGGGGACGGTCGTCTGCACGCCGTCGGCGGCCGTGATTTCCGGCTTCTGTAAGACCGCGCCGCCGGTGGCCGAGAGATTGCTGTTGAGGGGCGCGTTGTCGTAGTCGTAGAAGATGCGGCGCAGGCCGTCGGAGCTGAACGACTCGACCTTATTGGTCGAGCTGTGCGTGCCGGGGAACGGGCCGGCCGGGTTAGTGCCGCCGGAAGAGAAGGCGGGCGTCGCGGCCGTGGCGTAGCCGTTGCCGGTGGCGTCGTGGCCGTTGGCTTGGCCGGAAGTCTCCCACGCCGGGATGGCCGCGCCGTTGACGGGGTCGAAGCGGCTGCGGTTGAGCGTCAGGTGGAGGAAGCGCGAGTCGGCGGTCGCCTTCTTGAAGATGGCGACGCGGCGGCCGCCCGGCGCGCCCGCGCCGGAGCCGGGGACGGTCACCTGCTCGGCCGGGTCTTGCGTGCCGGTCTGGAGCGTGGTCGAGGCGGCGACCACGAGGCCCGCGCCGCCCGTGTCGAGCGTGCCGCTGATCAGGTAGAGGTCGTAGTCGTTGGTCGATCCGCCGAGCGGGTCTGACCAGAAGAGGTTGGCCGGGCGGTTGTCGGTCGTCGTGCGGTTGATCGGGTTCTGCGTGGCGACGCCCGCGCCCGGATCGAAGTCGTGGAACGTGCCGCCCGCGACGACCGTGACGATGCCGCCGGTGTTCGCGCCCGCGTCGCTGAAGTCGCCCTCCCAGACGCCGGACGTGCCGTCGTTCAGGTTGCCCGCGTTGCCGGCCGAGGCGAAGTACATCGCGCCGTCGGCGACCACGTCGTCAACGGCCCTGCTCACAATCGCGCTCTTGTGCAGGGGGGATTCGAGGAAGTAGCCCACGTCGTCGACGACGATGTCGCAGTCGAAGTCGTTGCGCAGCCGGCGGATGTTGTTGGCGAAGTTGGCTTGGCCGCCGTTGGCGGTGGCGAAGAAGAGCTGCGCGCCGGGGACGATGTCGTGGATGATCTGCGCCATCGCGCGGCCCTCGTCCGTCGTGCCGCTCTCCTGCACGACCGTGACGGGCGTGGTGTAGCCGAAGGGGTTGCCGGGGCCGGGCAGGTCGCCCGTGGCGATGTCGGTCGCGTAGCCGCCGCGCGCGTTGAAGCTGTCGGAGATGATGCCGATCTTCAAGCCCTTGCCGTTGAGGCCGAAGAAGTTGCGGGCCTCGCGGGTGCGGTGCGTCGTGTCGCTCTCGGCCGTGGCCGCGCCGATGTCGAGGACGGGCGTCTCTTCGTCGCGCGCGGCGCGGGCCGTGGCGGCGG
>DATCVD010000043.1:0-4214 GCA_036567125.1 Pyrinomonadaceae bacterium
GACGACCGCGGCCATCACGGCCGCGAGCCGGTGCGCCTCGGGCTTCAGCCCCGGCAGCGGCAGCAGGAGGAGCAGCGCGAAGACCGCGGGCGCGAGCACGAAGCCGGCCGCGCGGCGCGCGCGCTCGAAACGCGCCTCGCCCTCCGTGATCCGCTCGACGGCTGGGGGGGTTGATTCCATGTGCCGAAGATTCTAATTGAGCGCGGCGCGGGGCGTCGAATAATTCCCGCGCGGCCGCGCGACGGCCGCCCGCCACACCGGGCCGCGCGGCCGCGTTTAGCAAGCAACCGACCGCGCCCGGACTCATCTAATTTTCTCCCCTCACGCGCCGGACGAACAAGCAAACTTTTACGGAGATTCACATGAAGAAACTGATCCTCGCGGTCGCCGTCTGCCTCTCTTTCGTCGCCGCCCCGGCCGCCGCGCAAAACAGTTCCGAGATACCGAACCGCGGCGTCGCGCCGAAAACTGCCGACGGCCTAGGCCGCCTCGACCTGCGCGTGTCCGACTCGGCGGGCCGCCCCGTCCGCGGAGCACAGGCCAAGCTCGTTTCCGAGCGGCGCGGCGGCTTCGTCTGCGAGACGTGGAACACGACGGACGCGCGCGGCGTGGCGGTGCTGCCGCCGCTCCACGTCGGCTCGCTCCGGCTCTCGATCAGAGCGCCCGGCTTCCGCGCCCAGACGCTCACGCTCTCGGCCTCCGATCTGGCGCGGCCCGTGCGCGTCACGCTCGCCCGCTCGTAAGCCGAGACGACGAAGGACAGATGGAGGCCCGCGCCGCGAAGCGACCTAGCTTCGCGGCGCGGGCCTCCGTTTTTCAGACGACGTTTCCCCGATTCGACCTCGGACGGCGCGCAATCGGTTGCGCGCTACGACGCGCCTCCGCCCTCGGCCTTTGCGATCAACTCCTGCATGAGGCGCGTCGCGGCGGCGATGGCGGGGCCGCCGAGTTGGTCGGACGCGAGCACGTCGAACGGGCCTTGACCGAAGTGCAGCCCCGAAGGCGTCAGCAGGCTGAGGCGCACGTCGCCGCCCCGCGGCGCGGGCGGCCGCTCACCTTCCCACGGCCCGATCTGCGCGACGAGCGTGCGGCCCGCTGCGAGCAGCGCGGAGACGGCCGAGTCTACCGACGCGTCGGGCCGCTCCCACACGACGCCCGCGCCGCTGTAGTTGTAGTAGCGCGCCGTCCCGTCCTCGTAGGCCGCGAGCAGGTCGAGTCCGTCGGGCATCGCCACCTCGACGACCACGCCGTAGAGGTGCTTCGCCTCGTCTTCGCCCGGCCGCTCCCCGGCGGCGCGCAGGGCGTGCCACGCTTGCAGGTAGTGGCGCGACTCCAACCCCGGCGTCGAGAGCACGCGCCGGAGCGACGCGGCGGCCGACGGCGGATCGTTCGACTCGAACGCGCGCCGCGCGGCGACGAACGACGCCCACGGCTCGCCGTCGGCCGTCGCGGGATCGGGCGGCCACTGCGACAACGGGAGATCGCCGAAGAGGGTGTCCCTCAACTCGGCGCGCGGCGGATCGGGCTTTCGCTTCTTGAACAGGTTGAACATGGGAGTCGGCTTCTGAAATGGAGTGCGGGCGGACGGCCGCGTCGCGACCGGGCGCGGGCGGGCGCGTCACTCGGCGTACTCGTCCGAGCCTTGCACCCAGATGAAGGATTGCAGGTCGATCATGTCGCGGGGCCGCAGCTCGCGCTGATCGCGGCGGACGGTCGCGGCGAAATCGAGGAGGCTTCCGTAAGTCTCCCAGTTGGGCCGCGAGCGGTAGTCGAAATCATAACCGTACTCGCGGGCGGCGGCGCGCGTCACCAGCGGCTTCAGGAAGATGTGCCGTTCGGGCTGGGCGATGAAGCCGAAGACGGTGACGAGCGGCCACGTCAAAACTCTCGTCTGCCGCCGCGGCAAAGAGGCGACCGCGTCGCACCAGCGCGCGAAGCGGCGCTCGTCCGCGCCCGCGCCGTGGAGGAAGTCATACAGCCCTTCGGCGAAGGCGCGCGCGCCGGCCTCGGTCTTGACCGCGTCGCGCAGGGCCATCTTCTCGAACGAGAAGATCATGCTGTGGCGCGACTGCTGCTCGACGCGCACCGCGCGCGCCGCGACCTCCGCGAACTCGCCGCGCTTGAGCAGCCGGCGGAACTCTTCGCGGCCGAGCCGCGACTCCCACCGCTCGTGCGTCTCCCACTTGTACTCGCGCTCCCACGAGAGGTAAGTCTCGTCGCGGAAGCCGCCGGGGAAGAAGCGCAGGAACTTGCGGCGGCAGCGCAGCGCGCCCGCCGATTGTTCGCGCGCCTGAGACGCCCGGCCCGACCCGTCTTCGCCCGACGCCCGGCCGCCCTTGCCCGACTTCGCCGCGCTCACAGCCTGAGTCCCCCCGTGCCACGCTCCGTGCGGAGCTGGATGTTGTAGGTCTTGATCTTCGAGTTGAGCGTGGTGGCGTTCATCCCGAGCAGGCGCGCGGCGCGCGACTGGTGGCCGCCCGTCTGCTCCAGCGCGCGGCGGATGAGATCGATCTCGAAGCGGCGCACCTCGTCGTAAAAATCCAGCCCGCGCGAAACGTCGATGGCGGAGGCGACGGAGCTGGTCGCCGCGCCGAGCGAGCGCTGCGGGTCGGCGATCTCGACCGGCAGGCACTCCCTGCTGATCTCGTCGCCGGGCGCGATGACGACCGCGCGCTCGATGACGTTCTCCAGCTCGCGGACGTTGCCCGGCCACGTGTAGGCTTCGAGCAGGGCGAGCACGTCGGGCGCGAGCTGATCCGTAATCCGCCGCGCGTTCTCCTCGTTGTACTTGCGGATGAAGTGCTGCGCGAGCGCGACGATGTCTTCGCGGCGGTCACGCAAGGGCGGCAGCTCGATCGGCACGACGGCCAGCCGGTAGTAGAGGTCTTCGCGGAACATGCCCTGACGCACCGCGTCCTTGAGATCGACGTTCGTCGCCGCGATGATCCGCACGTCGACGCGGCGCGGCTGCGTGTCGCCTAGGGGGATGAACTCGCGCTCCTGAATGACGCGCAGCAGGCGGGCCTGCGTTTCGGGCGGCAGGTCGCCGATCTCGTCGAGGAAGATCGAGCCGCCGTCGGCGACCTCGAACAAGCCCTTCTTGGCCGCGACCGCGCCGGTGAACGCGCCGCGCGTGTGGCCGAACAGCTCCGACTCCAAAAGCTCCGACGGGATGTTAGACGAGTTGACGGTGACGAACGGCTTCCCGGTGCGCGGGCTTTGCTCGTGGATGGCCTTGGCGACGACCTCCTTGCCCGTGCCCGACTCGCCCGTGATGAGCACGGTCGAGCGCGCGGGCGCGACCTGATCGACCAAGCGGAAGATGGCCTGCATCCGCTCGGAGCGGCCGACCACGTCGCCGCGGTTGACGCTGCGCGACATGGCGCGCCGCAGGGTTTGCCGCTCTTCCTCCTTCCGCCTCCGCTTGATGCCGGCCGCGACGGTCGAAACGATCTGCTCGTTCTGGAACGGCTTGCGGACGCAGTTGAACGCGCCGCGCTCCCACGCGGCGACGGCCGTGTCGAACGTGGCGTAGGCCGTGATCATCACGACGACCGCCTCGGCGTCGGCCTTGAGGATTTCGTCGAGCGCGCGCAGCCCGCCCATGCCGGGCATCGACACGTCCAGGAGCACCACGTCGTAAGGCCGCCGGCCGTAAGCCTCCAGCCCCTCCTCGCCCGTCTTCGCCAGATCGACCCGGTAGCCCTCGGCCGAGAGCAGCGTCTCCAACACGTCGCGCATGATCTCCTCGTCGTCCACGACGAGGATCGATCCCTTCTTCGCCATGAGAGCAATTAAAACAGTGACGAGCGACAGGTGACAAGTGACAAGCAAGAGGCGGGAATCGTGAATCGTGAATCGTGAATGGACGAGAGGCCGCGGGCGACGAGCCGCGAGCCGAGAGGCGACTCAATCGGCCCTCACCTATTCACGATTTACGATTCGCTATTTACGGGGGCGGCGCGACGCGCGTCGGCCCTTGAAGGTGAGCAGGACGCGGCGGCCGGCGGGGCGCGGGGCGGGGTAGGTCTGCTCGGCCGTCACGAGCAGGCGGAAGCTCGGATCGCGGAGACCTTCGGCGCGGACGAAGGTCTGCGCGCGGTCGCGGCCGGCTTCGGGGAGACTCCCCAAGTAGATCGGGCCGGCCTCGTCCGTGACGGCCCACAGGACGTGGCGGCGCGCGCCGAAGCGCGAGGCCGGCGGCACGCGCCGCA
>DATCVD010000044.1:0-3407 GCA_036567125.1 Pyrinomonadaceae bacterium
GCGGCGCACCCTTCGTCGCCTCACGGCGCGCCGGCAACTTTCCGACCCCTGCTCCGAAGTCAGACGTTCCCGCCGGCCGGGCCGCGTTTTGCGGATTCGCCGCCCGCCCGCCGCTTCGCCGCCAAGCAACTCGCCGCCCCCCGCCAGCACCAAACTGCATTCCCGCACGGCCCCGGCCGGCCCGACTTGCCTCGCGCGGCGGCGGGCACGCATACTGTCCCGCGTAACGGAACCGCCCGCTGACGAAAGAGATGATCCGCCAAGCTTCGACCCCGAGATTCTTCCGCCGCGCGGCCGCCGTGCTCACGTCGGCCCTCCTCGTCGCCGCGCTCGCGCCCGCGCGCCTCGCGCAGCAGCAGCAACAACCGCCGCCGGACGACGACGAAGTCCTCACGGTCGAGTCGAACTTGGTGCGCCTGAACGTCGGCGTCGCCGACCGGCGCGGCACGCCCGTCCTGAACCTCTCGCAGAACGACTTCGCCGTTTACGAGGACGGCGTCCGCCAGACCATCCGCAGCTTCGAACCCGTGGCCGCGCCCTTCAGCCTCGTGCTGCTGCTCGACATGTCCGGCTCGACGCTCTCGTTCCGCACGCAGCTCCAGATGGCCGCCCTGCGCTTCATCGACGCGCTCGGCCCCGCAGACCGCGTCTCGGTCGTCGCCTTCTGGGGCCAGCAGAAGCGCGAGGGCGGGGTGACGCGCAACGTCGATCAGATCGAGACGCTCGCCCCGTTCACGACCGACCGCAAGAAGATCGCCTACGCCATCCAGGACGCCAAAGGCAGCGGCAGCACGAACCTCTACAGGGCGCTCGCCTTCTCGCTCGGCGCGCTCGCCCAAGAGGGGCAGCGCCGCAAGGCCGTCGTCGTCCTGACCGACGGCATCGACAGCGAGGTGAGCCGCGAGGATCGGCAGGCGTCGGCCAAGGCGCAGACCGGCGAGGAGGCCGTCGCGCTCGTCAAGCCCGAAGCGAGCGCCGCGCTCAACGCCGTGCTCAACGCGGCCGACCGGCAGGGCGTGACGATCTACCCGCTCGCGCTGCCCTCCGGCGATCTCCGCCTCCTGACCGACCGCCAGCTCGCCGCGCGCTACCCGCGCGGCAACGTGCCCGAAGAGGTGCGGCGTGCCGTCGAGCCGACGCCGCAACAGGTCGCCATCTACACCTCCGCGCGCGCGCGCATGGAACTGCTAGCCACCCGCAGCGGCGGCCGCCTCTACGCCATCAACCGCCTCGAAGACTTGGGCCGGCAGTACGCCGAGGTCGCCGCCGAGATGCGCACCCTCTACAGCGTGGCCTACCAGTCGTCGAACGCCGCGCGCCGCGACGGCCGCTGGCGCGAGATCAGGGTCGAGGTCGCCCGCCCCGAACTCCTCGCCCGCACCCGCCCCGGCTACTACGCGCGCTGAGTTTTCAAACCCCTTAAGCCGACACTCGTCCGCGCGGTCGAGCCATATGATTGTCATATGACCCTCGCTTGACACCCGCGCAAAACGCCCCGTATATTCTCACTTCGTCTCACACCACATTACGCACCCGTAGCTCAGTTGGATAGAGCGTCTGACTACGGATCAGAAGGTCGCACGTTCGAGTCGTGCCGGGTGCATCAAATCAATCAGCCACTTACGGGCGCTGCCGAAGCGCCCGTTTCGCTTCGCACACACATTCACACACAGAGGCCGCAGGAAAGAGGCTAGGTGCGACTCTCGTGCGCCTAGCCTCCCTCATTCAAGCCGGTTGGCTTTGCGCTACCTCTTAATGGCCTCGGCTTGGCACTTGTCGATTTTTGGCCGACAACTTACTTGACCCGGCCCGGCGCTCATTTCACTGCGTAGGACGCTCTAGCCGGCGGCTTTTTCTTCCGCAAAACCATCGCGCGGGTAAGTCGAGTCGCGTTGTCGCCTCTGTATTCCTCGGTATCCCTCCGCGTCCTGAGGAGGTTAATTTGGTCGCTCGCTGAATTACTCGTGCCGGTGCTGCGGCGGCTGCGGCGGCTCGGTGATGCGGGCGCGGACGCGGCGCATGACCTCCTCGTACTGCGCGTCGGGGAGGACGCGCACCAAGGTCATCATGCCCATCATCGCGGCCGTCCAGCCGGGGGGCAGGCCGTAGGTCTCGGGCTTGGCGACCTCCTCGTCCATGAACATGAACATGTCCTGCGGGTAGCCGGGCACGCGCTTGCGCGCGTCCTCCTGCCGCGGGTTCGACGCCGCGCCGGCCGTCGTCTGCTGGCCCGGCCGCACCTGCGCGCCCTTGCCCTGCTCCGAAGACTGCTGTTGCCCATGCCCCGCGTGCGGTTGCTGCTGCTGCGACTGCGGGCCGACCGCGTTCGAGACGTTGCGCTCCTCGCTCGTCATGCCCATGCCCCGGCCGAGTCCCGGCCCCAAATCTTCCGAGAGCGCGTGGCCCTGCCGGACGACGCCCATGCCTTCTTCCATCCCCTTGCCGGTCTGCGCGCCGTGGCCGGCGTGCGACATCGGGCCGACCATCGAGACCATCTGGTTCATCATGTGGTGCGGCAGGTGGCAGTGCAGCATCCAGTCGCCCGCGTGGACGGCGTCGAACTCGACGTCGCGGGCCTGCGCGACGCCGACGAGGACGGTGTTGTGCGGGAACCACGTCGATTCGGGCGCGCGCCCGCCCTCCGTGCCCGTCACGTAGAACTGGTTGCCGTGGATGTGCATCGGGTGGTGATCCATGCCGAGGTTGACCATCCTGATCCGCACGCGCTCGCCCTGCCGGACGATCATCGGCGTCGTCGCGGGGCCGGCCTTGCCGTTGATGGTCAGCCAGTTGAACTCCATCGCCAGCGTGTTCGGGACGGGGTTGTTCGGCAGCAGCGCCCACTCCTGCAAGACGAGGCCGAAGTCCTTATCGACGCGCGGCGCGTGGGGCCGGCGCGGGTGGACGATGAAGAGGCCGATCATGCCCATCATCTCCTGCATCGCCATGTGCGAGTGGTAGAAGAAGGTGCCGTTCTGCCGGAGCGTGAACTCGAAGGTGAACGTGCCGCCCGGCTCGACGGGCGGGTGCGGCATGAAGGGCACGCCGTCCATCTCCATCGGGACTTCGAGGCCGTGCCAGTGCATCGCGGTCGCCTCGGGCAGCCGGTTGTGGAAGACGAAGCGCACGCGGTCGCCCTCGTTCACCTCGACCGTCGGCCCCGGCACGCTCCCGTTGTAGCCCCACGCGAACATCTTCTTGCCGGGGATGAGTTCCGTCTCGACGACCTCGGCCGTCAGGCGAAAGACCTTCACACCGTTCTCCATCGTCCACGGCAGCTTCGCCACGTCGGGCGTCTCTACGGGCACGACGGGGCCGGCCGCCGAGACGATGCGGCTGTCGGCCTTCGGCGGCGACTGCTGCTGCTGTTGCGGCTGGGCGTGGCCCTCGTGCTGCGCGCGCGCGGA
>DATCVD010000045.1:0-2911 GCA_036567125.1 Pyrinomonadaceae bacterium
GTCGGCCCGCGCGAGCGCGAGCGCGCCGACGGCCGTCAGCGCCTGCGTGCCGTTGAGCAAGGCGAGACCCTCTTTCGCTTCGAGTCGCAGCGGTTCGAGGCCCGCGCGCCTGAGAGCCTCCCCGCCGGACAGCGCCTCGCCTTCGTAGAACGCCTCGCCCTCGCCGACGCACGCGAGAGCCAGATGCGCCAGCGGGGCGAGGTCGCCGCTCGCGCCCACCGATCCCTGTTCGGGGATGACGGGCAGCACGCCGCGGTTGAGCATTTCGATCAGAGTCTCGACGACGACGGGCCGCGCGCCGCTCAGTCCGAGCGCGAGGACGTTGGCGCGCAGCAGCATCATCGCGCGCGTCTCGTCGGCCGGCAGCGCCTCGCCCAGCCCGCAGGCGTGGCTGCGCACGAGGTTCAGTTGCAGCTCGCGCAACTGCTCGCGCGGCACCGTCACCTCCGACAGCTTCCCGAAGCCCGTGTTGACGCCGTACACGACGCGCCCTTCTTCGAGAATGCGCTCGACCGCCCCGCGCGACGCCGCGACGCGCGCGCGCGCGTCCGCCCCGAGCGCGACCCGTTCTTCGCCGCGCGCGACGAGCTCCACCTGTTCGAGGGAAAGGCGCTGTCCGTTCAGCTCAAGCATGAAAGGCCGTCAAACGCGAACCGTGACGGGTGACTGGGGAAGGCGGGTAGATCGTGAATCGTGAATCGAGGCTGTTAGCTCTTAGCTCTTAGCCGTCGGCTTCAGAGCAAACACCTTCGATTTACGATTCACGGCCCTTCGCCGTCGCCCGCCACGATCCACCCGTCGAGAGATTTAAGTCAGCGTTTCTTCTTCGACCGGCTGCGCGGCGGCGCGGCCGGAGAGATCGCCCGTGTCCACGCGCTTCCACTCGCCGGTCTGCGTGGCGGACGTCGGGCTGGTGCGCAGCGTCCGCGTGCGCTCGCGCGCGCGCTTGGTGCGGCGCGAGGTGACGCGGCGCGTCTGCGCCACCTTCGAGACGGTGGTCGTCATCGTGCGGATCGGGTGGAACTCGTGCGTGGGCAGCACCTCGCCCGTCGCCTCTTTGAGCCGCACGGTGGCGAAGGCGAAGATGGCGAGCGACAGGTTGAAGAAGATGCCGATGAACAGCACCGTGTCGCCGGGTATGACGCCGACGTTCGCGCGCCGGATGAACATGGCGAGGTCGCGCGCCGGGAACGGGTGCAGGTAGACCTTCAGGTTCCAGCTCGCCGCGAGCAGCGCGAACAGCCAGAGGTAGTTGCGCCGCAGCCGGCGGCCGAGCGCCTCCCACAAACTGATCGTGAAGTGCGGCGCGCGCAAGTCCTGCGCCAAGTGCTCGGCCCACTCGGCCTCGTTGCCGAGCTGCGTCGGCATCAGCAGTTGCGCGAAGAAGCCGGTCTCGATGACGCGGACGCGGCTCGCCCAGATTTCGTAGTAGCGGTAGCGGCGCGCCTCCATCGTCAGGAAGAAGGCGACGAGGATCGTGTTGATGAGGATGACGAAGTGCGGGTTCTCCGGCGCGCTGAAGGCGAAGGAGAGGGTCGCGCCCGCGGTCAGCACGGCCCAGTTGGTCGTCGTGTCGAGGCGGTTGCGCCAAGTGTTCGAGCGCTGCACCTCGGCGCGGTGGAGGTGCACCATCGCCGTGGTGAACTCGCCGGCCGTCATCCGCCGGCCGCTCACCGTCACGGCCTCGCGCTCCATGAAGTGCGGCTCTTTGGGCGACGCGGGTTGCGCCGAGGCCGGGCGGGGCGGGAGCGGCCCGGTCGGGAGCGGCCCGGTCGGGCGCTCGGCGCTTGACGTGTTCAGTGGGCCGGTCGGTCTGGGGCGCGTCTCAGGTTTCATCTGGAAGGCTTCGTCGAGCCGGCCGCCGGACTCCTTCGGCGGCGCGGCCCGGCGTCGTCCGTTGCCGTCGATGATAGCACGCCGTCCGGTTTGAGCGTGACGCTCCCGGCGCGCATCCCCGCGAGCAGGTAGAGCGCTGCGTAAGCGCCCCACGCGCCGAAGCGCTCGCGGGCGACGGCGCGCACCTCCTGCTCGCGGAGCGGCCGCCCGTCGTTGTAGTACTTGGCGATTGCGCCGCGCAGGAACAGATCGGCGGCGGCGAAAACGTCGGTGCGGCCGAAGTGGAGCATCAGCACCCACTCGGCCGTCCAGCGGCCCACGCCGCGCAAGCTTGAGAGACGCGCGACGACCGATTCGTTGTCCTCTTTTTCGAGTTCGTCCGCGGCGAGCGAGCCGTCCGTGACGGCTCGCGCGGCCGCGACGATGCTGACCGCCTTCGCGTTCGTCAGGCCGAGCTGTCGTAGCTCCTCCGGCTCGACGCGCGCGACGCGCTCCGCCAGCGGGAAGGCGTAAAAAGTCCGGCCCGCGTGTTCGACCGTCGCGCCGAAGCGTTCGACGAAGCGGCGCTTGAAAATCCACGCGACCGGGGTGGCGATCTGCTGCAAGAGGATCGACGAGGCCAGCGCCTCGAACAGCGTCGGCCAGCGCGGCAGGCGCAAGCCCCGGTGCGCGGCTTCGAGCCGGCCCATCAGCTCGTCGCCCTCGACCCGCGCGCGGAAAAGCCTGAGGTCGTGATCGGCGCTGAACATCCGCCGCACGATCTCGACGGCCTGAGCTTCGGCCCGCGCCGTAACACTGCGCGCGGGCGCGAGCGCGACCGAGAGCGCGGGCCGTGCCGTCGTGCCGCCAGACGTGACGCTGACGACGAGGAGTTTGCCGCCGACGTGGAGCGCGCGGGCGTAACGGCCCTCGTCGAAGGTGTCCACGATCTCGGCCTCGGTGAAGCGGAAGAAGCGCGCGGTCGAGTCGAAGTCGAACGGCGGGCGGGGGCGGAGCACGGGGTCTGTCATCGCGCGTGCAGTTTCGCAGAAAGGCGCGCGCAAGGCCACGCGCCGCGCCGATCCGCCGCCCCCGC
>DATCVD010000046.1:0-4192 GCA_036567125.1 Pyrinomonadaceae bacterium
CGCGCAGCAGCTCGCCCGAGCCCGCGCCCACGTCGAGCAGCGAAAACTCCTTCACGCCCGCGCGGCGCAGCTCCGGCACGAGCGACCGTTTGAGCGCGTGCGCGTCGCCGAGCCAGCGGTTGACCCGCCGCAGCTCGACGAGACACGCCTCGTACTCGCGGGCCGTGTAGTCGCCCGTGTCGAGCCGCTCCGGCTCGTAGCTCCGCTCTCGGAAGCGCGCGAGCATCCTGCGTCCGGCGCGCGTCACCTGCGCCCGCCGCGGCGACGCTGACGGCCGCAGAGCGCGACGCCGACGAGCAGCGCGCCGACGGCGACGTGCAGCACGTCGTCCGCGCGCGTCCAGCGGAAGTGTTTTTCGGGGAACAGGTGGAGGAAGCTGGCCGCGGCCTGATAGAGATCGATGAGGCCGAAGCCGAGGTTGAAGGCGCGGGCGTAGGACTCGCGGCGGGAGAGCGCGAGCAGCAGGCCGAGCGCGCCGAACGCGACGTGAAACCAGTTGTAGGCCGAAGCGGTGCTCGTCAAACTAGCCGACTCCGGCAGCACGAAGCCGAGCGCGCCGACCAAGATCAGGACGGGCGCGAAGACGATCAGCACGAGCCAGTTCAGCCTGCCGCCGTTAATCGCCATGCGTCACCCCCCGCCCTCCCTGCCAGTCAGTTCGCCGGTCAAGTGTCGCCGTCATTCAGAACAGAGGCGCTATCACCAGCGTCCCCACGGAGTGGGCCAGCATCAGCCAGCCTAAAAACATTAGCGCCGCGCCGGCTATCTCTTTATACAGCGGTGACGTTAGCAGGCTCCCGGCGTCGGTCGTGGAAAGCCTGTCGCCCCACCAGATGAGGAACAGGGCGGGGGCGATTATGGCGGCCACCGCCAGCGCGTACCGCCAGCCGTTGGCGAGTAGTGTAATCGGTAAAGACACGGCCGAGAGCAGGGCGGCAAAGCTAAAATGCCAATCCCGGATGCCGGAGATTGAACGCCTCAGGAGCCTCATACTCAATTAGCGCCTGACAAACTTTCACACGCGCGGACGCCGACCGCCCCCCGCCCCGCCCTTCAAACCTTCTCGACGACGAGCGCGCTGTTCTTCGAGCCGAAGCCGATGCAGTTGCAGAGCGCGACGCGCACCTGCCGCTCGCGCGCGCGGTTCGGGACGTAGTCGAGATCGCAGGCCGGGTCTGACTCGTCGAGGTTGATCGTCGGCGGGATGACGCTCGTCGCAATCGCGCAGAGCGCGGCCGCGAGGCCCGCCGCGCCGGACGCGCCCTGCGGGTGGCCGATCTGCGACTTCGTCGCCGACATCGGGACGCGCCGCGCCCCCGCTTCGCCGAAGACGCGCTTTAAGGCGTGCGTCTCGATGCGGTCGTTGAGGACGGTGGACGTGCCGTGCAGGTTGACGTAGTCAACGTCCGCCGGCGCGCGGCCCGCGTCTTCGAGCGCGAGCTGCATGGCGCGCGCCGGCTCCTCGCCGTCCTCTGCGAGTCGCACGCGGTGGTAGGCGTCGCACGTCGCCCCGTAGCCGGTGATCTCGGCGTAAATTCGCGCCCCGCGGCGGCGCGCGCGCTCGAAATCTTCCAACACGAAGACCCACGCGCCCTCGCCGAGCACCATGCCCGAGCGGTCGCGCGAGAAGGGGCGCGACGCGCGCGCCGGCTCGTCGTTCCACTCGCACGTTAACACGGTCATCAGGTTGAAGCCGGCGAGGATGCCGGGCGCGACGGGCGCGTCCACCCCGCCCGCGAGCATCACGTCTTGGCGGCCGAGCGCGACGTGCTGCGCGGCGTAGGCGACGGCGTCGGTCGAGCTGGTGCAGCCCGTCGAGACGACGTGCGAGAGGCCGCGCAGGCCGAAGGCCATCGAGAGTTCCGACGACAGCCCGCCGTGCGTCGAAGACGGGATCGTATAGACGCTCGCCTTCGTGTGCTCGCCCGCGTACCAGTGGGCGTACTGCCGCTCGGTGAAGGCGAGGCCGCCGCCGCCCGTGCCGACGAGCGCGCCGAACGCGCGCCGCTCTTCGAGCGAGAGATCGGAAGGCTGGATGTGCGCGTCGTCGAGCGCCTCGCGCGCCGCGGCCAGCGCGAGCGGGACGGTGCGCGGGACGTGTTTGCGATCCTTCGGGTTGAGCTGCGCCTCCCAGTCGAAGCCTCGCACCTCGGCCGCGATCTTCACGGGCGACTGCGAAACGTCGAAGCTCTCGACGCGGCGCACGCCGCTCGCGCCCTCACGAAGCGCGCCCCAGAACTGCGCGCGCCCGATGCCGATGGGAGTCACGCAGCCCATCCCGGTGATGACGACGCGGCGCGGCCGCGCGAAATTCTTCAACATGCGTGGATCAACATCTCGGCGCGCGAGACTCGACTTTCGGATTCTGTGGGAGACGGGGGCGGACGCCGCAAGCATAGCACCGCGCGCGGCGGCGTGACTAACAGGCGCGCCGGCCGGTCAACGCGCGAGACTGAACGTGACTTCGGGGGTTAAAGCTTTCGGCGGGAGACGAACGAACGCGCGCGCGTCGTCGGCCGACGACGCGCGCGCGCGTTCCCGTGTGCCGCTCCGGAATGGGAGCCGGCGGCGGGGCTTAACAGCGCGCCCCGTCAGAAGGCGCAGTCGTATGCCTTCATACTTTGCTTGGCCGAGAACCGATTTCAGCCCTCGGTTAAGACGAACTGCTTTCATCGGCCCTCAGTTTTCAGTCGAGACAACCTGCTCGACTGAAAACTGAAAACCGTTCGCCGCTTTCAACGCGTGCGGCGCGGCGCGGCGGCGGACGACTTCGGCAGGCTGACGAGGTTGGCGAAGAGGCGGTACGCGCCGGGCACGCCCGCGGGGAGTTGGCGGAAGAAGCTGTAGGAGGTGTAAACGTAGTGGCCGCGCCCGACGCGCGCGTAAACCATGCCGCCGCGGTTTTCCGGCTCGCCCGCGTCGTGCGATTCGAGAAGCGCGGTGTAGCGCGGATCGACCGTCGTGAAGTTGTAGAGGTTGCGCTCCTGCACCCAGCCGTCGAAGTCCGCGGCGGTGATGCGGTTCGGGCGCGCGAAGGCCGCGTGCGCGGGTTCGAGTATCCGCACGGGGGCCGCCTCGTCGACGACGCGCGAGACGGTCTGCGCGCCGCGCGCGTCCCGCAGCTGCATCGCGGCTGGGAACGGCGCGAGGCTCTGCTCGGCGTAGTCGGGCCGCTGGTACTGGACGACGAGTGCGCCGCCGCGCTCGACGAACTCGATCAGGCGTCGGTGGTTGGCGACGAAGTCGGGGCGGGTCTGCGAGGCGCGCACGCCGACGACGACCGTGTCGAAGCGCGAGAGGTCGCCGGAGGCCAAGTCTGCTTCTTCGAGCAGCGTCACGGCGAGGCCCATTCGCCGCAGGGCTTCCGGCACCTCGTCGCCGCTCCCCATCACGTAGCCGACGCGCACGTCCGCGACGCGCAGGTCGAAGACGCGCACGTCCGCCTGCTGCCAAGTGAAGTAGCGGCGCGCGTCGATGTGCGGGTAGTCGAGCAGGCGCGCGCCGTCGTTGAACCAGCGCTCCGCTCCGCGCCGCGCCTCGGCGTGGAAGCTGGCCGCGACCGCGCCGCGCAGTTCGTAGCGCCCGGCCTTCGTGCCGCGCGGGAGGCGCACGCGCGTCTTCAGCGTCGCGCGCTCCCCGCGCCTCGTGAAGCGGAAGGTGTGCGCGTCGGGCGTCTCCGCCCAGCCGTGATTCTGGCCGACGCCCGCGCCGCCCGTCACGACGGCCTCGCCCTCGCGCTCGGTCGTGCGCGCGACGTTGTTCGTCAACTGCATCGTGAACTCGGCGCTCGCGCCGCGCGCCGCGAGGTGCAGCGGCACGATGACGAGCTGCGGCGAGAGCTGCACGTCCAACTCGTGAACGACGCTCAGCTCGCGCCGCACCTCGCCGCGCACGGCGTCGAGCAGGCGGTGCTCGACCGCGCGCCCGTACGTCAGTTTTTCGCCGCCCGCCTCGAACTCGACCTCGGCGCGCAGCGGCGGCGGCGCGAACGGCATCGCCTTCGGCTGATCGTCGTACCAGACGTAGAGGTCGCCCCGCCGCGCGTGCCTGAACCAGTAAGGGCGCGTCGGCTCGGCCATCTGCGGGACGGTGACGCGGAAGTAGGCCGCGCGCGCGGCGCGCTCGCGGTTCGACTGCAACAGCGGCGCGCCTTCGGGCGGCGCGACCTCCTCGACCTTCCACCCTTCGGGCG
>DATCVD010000047.1:0-3041 GCA_036567125.1 Pyrinomonadaceae bacterium
CGGCGCGACGATGAGCGGCGTGACGCCGGAGCAGCGCGAAGAGCAGGTGCGCGAGGTGGGGCGCGTGCTCGGCCCGCGCTACCGGATCGAGCCGGTCGCGGTGCAGGGCCGACCGCGCGAGGAGGTCGTCCGGGAGCTGAACGCGCGCGTGCTGAAGGAGGAGTTGGACGGCTACCTCGTGCTGCCGCGCGACATCTTTGAGACGAACCGCGCCGAGTTCTACAGCCGCAACACGAGCGACATCATCACGCGCCAGCAGATCGAGGGCGGCGTCAGCCGCGCCGTCGTCGAGCAGCGGATGAGGGACGCGAACATCGACCGCGAGCGCGTCCGCGAGTTGTCGCGCGAGGTCGAGATCGAGGCGTCGAAGGTCAGGGAGTCGGGCGTGGAGCGCGACACGGGCGGGAGCTTCGGGCTGGCGCTGGGGGTCGGCATCTTCATCTACGCGGCGCTGCTGCTCTACGGTCAGGTCATGCTTCAGGCCGTCATCGAGGAGAAGACGACGCGCATCTCGGAGGTGCTGTTCTCGTCGGTCAACGCCTTCCAGTTGATGCTGGGCAAGCTCATCGGCGTCGCGCTCGTCGGGCTGACGCAGCTCGCGATCTGGGGCGCGGCCTTCGGCGCGCTCGCGGCCTACGGCGTGGCGATGGCGGCGGCGGGCGGCGTCAATTTCACGCTGCCGTCGGTTCCCGCCTCGTTCTTCGTCTACGCGGTGCTCTTCTTCCTCGTCGGCTTCCTGATGTACGCGACGATCTTCGTCCTCGTCGGCGCGATGGTGACGAGCGAGAAGGAGGCCGGGCAGTTGGCGATGCCGCTCATCTTCGTCTCGGCCATGAGCGTCTACCTGATGTTCCCCGTCATCCGCAGCCCCGGCTCGTCGCTCGCGTTCTGGCTCTCCATCGCGCCCTTCATCTCGCCCGTCACGATGCTCGTGCGGATCGTCACCGACACGCCGCCCTTCTGGCAGATCGCGCTCTCGCTGGCCGTAGGCTGCGCGACCGTCGTCGGCCTCACGTGGCTGGCCGGGCGCATCTACCGCACGGGGATGCTCATGTACGGCAAGAGCGCCAGCATCCCGGAAGTGCTCCGCTGGATACGCAGGGCTTAAAAGCAGAGGTCAGGGGCCGGAGGTTAGAGGTTAGTTTTAAACTTCTGACACTAATCTCTGACCTCTAACCTCTACCCTCCGCTTTATGGCAACCGAGATCGAGAAGAAGTACCGCGTGACCGAGGTCGAGGCGGCGCGGCTGCGCGACGCGCTGCGCGAGCTGGGCGCGCGCGACGAGGGCGGGGTCTTCGAGGTGAACACGCTCTACGGCGGCAACGGCCTCGACGCGGGGCGGTGCGCGCTGCGGCTGCGGCAAGAGGGCGGCCGGCGCGCGGTGCTGACTTACAAGGAGCGGCCCGGCTCGGAGCCGGAGGCGATCAAACGGCGGCACGAGATCGAGACTGAGGTGGCCGACGCCGCCGCCGCCGCCGCGCTCCTCGAAGCGCTCGGCTACCGCGCGGCGCTCGTCTACGAGAAGCGGCGCGAGACTTTCCAACTGGGCGGCGCGGAGATCGTCTTGGACGAGCTGCCCTTCGGCTGGTTCGTCGAGATCGAGGGCGAGGAGATCGACATCCTCGACGCCGAGCGCAGGCTGGAGCTGACGACGGCCGAGCACGTCCACGAGACCTACCCGGAGCTGACCGTCCGGCACGGGCTGAGGGCGGGCGACACTTCCGAGGCCCGCTTCCAGTCGGGCGAGATCGGCAACGTCTGAGCGGCGGCTCCCGGCGGCGGTTCTGAACGGCGGGGCGGCCGGCTTTAGCGCCGAGGGTTTGAAACTTGGAGAGGCTGTCTTACATCTCCCCGAAGGCAGCCGTGCGGCCGAGTCCGATCCACGGGCGCGGGCTGTTCGCCGCCGAGCCGATAGCGCGTGGCGAGGTCGTCTGCGTGAAGGGCGGCCACATTTTTGATCGCCGCAGGCTCGAAGAGTTGACCCCGCGGCTCGGCCCGGCCGAGATTCAGATCGGCGAAGGCCTCTTCATCGGCCCCGTCACGGAAGAGGAGCGCGAAGGGTCGATGATTTTCAGCAATCACTCGTGCGAGCCGAACGTCGGCGTGCGCGGCGAGATCACTTTCGTCGCGCTGCGCGACATCGCGGCGGGCGAGGAGCTGACGCACGACTGGGCGACGACCGACGACGACGGGTACCGGATGGAGTGCCGCTGCGGCGCGGGCGCGTGCCGCGGCCTCGTCACGGGTCAGGACTGGCGCAGGGCGGACTTGCAGGAAAAGTACGGCCGCAACTTCTCGTCTTACCTGCTCGAAAAGATCGAGCGCCTGCGCGGCTGAGGCGCGCCCGCGCCGCCGGAGACTTTGGCCCGCCAGTTCGAGTACCAATAAAAGACGCGCCGCATCCTACGTGGCGGACGCCGCGCCGCCGTCGGCCGATCCTGACGCGTTTTGAAAGACGGCTCGGCGCGCGCGCGCCGTCCGCCGCGCCGGCACGCCGGTCGCGCTTTCGTCGGCCGGTGCAAAAGGGTTAATCTCGTGTTCCGGGAGGTAATGAAAAGTGAATAAGAGATCGAGTTTCAGCTTCTTAACACTCGCGCTCGCCGGGCTGCTCGCGGCGGCGTGCGGCGGCGGCGCGAACACGAATAACGCGAACGCCACCAACGCGTCGAACGCGAACGCGGCGAACACGAACGCGCAGTCGAGCACGCTCGCGCCGGGGCAGACCGCGCCCGCGCCCGACAACTCGACCGTCGCCGTCTCGGAGGAGAGCGGCACGCGTGTCGAGACGCGCACCTTCGCGTCAGGCCCCATCGAGAAGGTCGTCGTCACGACGCGCGGCACGGAGCGCCGGGCTCGCGTCTTCGCGCGGTCGGGCGAGATTCGCGACCTGCCTGAGTCGCGCGTCGGCGAGGCGCTGACGCTGGCCGGGCGCGAGATCGGCAACGCCGCCGGCTTCATCATGGATGAGGCGGAGGGCGCGGCCAACGAGGTGGGCGACAAGGCCGAGGACGCCGCCGGCGCGGCGGCGAAGGGCGGCCGG
>DATCVD010000048.1:0-6484 GCA_036567125.1 Pyrinomonadaceae bacterium
CCACGTGCTGCTGGGTGCGGCCGAGCGCGACGGCGACGGGCGCTGGCGCGCGAACGCGTGGGTCAAGCAGGGCATCCTCGCGGGCTTCCGGATGGGCGCGCTCGTCGAGATGTCGGCCCACGAGACCTTGCGCTTCTTCGACAAGGACACGTACCCGGTGCGCGCGACGACGGCCGAGGATCGCGTCCGCATCGTGCCCGGCGGGTCGAGCGTGCGCGACGGCGCGTACCTCGCGCCCGGCGTCGTCTGCATGCCGCCGATGTACGTCAACGTCGGGGCGTACGTCGATGAGGGCACGATGATCGACAGCCACGCGCTCGTCGGCTCGTGCGCCCAGATCGGCAAGCGTGTTCATCTCTCGGCGGCGGCGCAAGTGGGCGGCGTGCTCGAACCCGTCGGCGCGGTGCCCGTCTGCATCGAGGACGACGTGCTCGTCGGCGGCAACTGCGGCGTCTACGAGGGCACGGTCGTAAGAGAGCGGGCCGTGCTCGCGCCGGGCGTGATCCTGACCGGCTCCACGCCCGTCTTCGATCTCGTCCGCCGCGAGGTCTACGCGCGCGACGGCGAGCGCACGCTCGAAATCCCGGCCGGCGCGGTCGTCGTCCCCGGCGCGCGCGCCGTCCAGTCGGACTGGGCGCGCGAGCGCGGGCTTTCGGTCTACGCGCCCGTGATCGTGAAGTACCGCGACGAGCGGACGGACGCCGCCGTCCGCCTCGAAGACTTTTTGCGTTGAGAGGCCGCAAGTGAAAGCCGGACACCTGCCACCCGCCGCCCTGCTTTTGGTCTCGCTGCTGATCGGGGCGTCGGCGCAACAGCCCGCGCCCGTCGCCGTCAAGTTCGACGAGTTCGGCGACGTGCCCCTGTCGGACATCGGCGCGCGGCTCGACAACTTCGCCAACACGCTCAGGGAGACGCCGCAGGCCAGAGGCTTCGTCATCGCCTACCGCAGCCGGCGCGACCTGCCGGGCCTGAGCGGCCGGCTCATGAACTGGATGCGCTCGCAGCTCATCAACACGAACGGCCTGCCGGCCGAGAGGATCGCCGGGGTTGATGGGGGCGTGGCCGGCTGCATCCTGCAAGAACTGTGGATCGTGCCGCCGGGCGCGGCCCCCGCGCCGAGGCGCGACGCCTACCAGAGCGAGTTTGAAGACGCCGCCTCGACCCGCAAATTCGACGAGGCCCCTTTCCACACCGCGCGCAGCATGCCGGAGTCTTACGCCCAGACGATCCACCAGTCGCTGGAAGGTTTCGCGGACGCGCTCAGGAGGCACCCGCGTTCGAGCGGCCACCTCGTCGCCTACGCGGGCTACTGGATCGACGAGTGGGAGGAGGGCGAGGGGAAGAACAGAAGAAGGCGGCGACGAGTCCACGCCGAGGCCCCCGGCGCGGCAAGGCGCGAGCTGGCCCGCGTCAAGGCATCGCTCGTGAGCGACTACGGGATACGGGCGGCGAGGATCAAGGTGATTGACGGCGGCCACCGCAGGTGGAGCGGCATGGAACTGTGGATCGTCCCGCCGGGGGAGCACCCGCCGATACCGACGCCGAGCGTCTTCCCGAGGGGCCGCCGATGAGTGAACCTGAGGAAGACGAGGCGACAGCGGCGCGCGCCTTCGAGCCGCCGGCGCGGCTGCGCGGGATTCAGAAGAGCGCGATCCGGCAGTTGTTCGACCGCGCGCTGCCGGGCAGCATCAACTTGGGCCTCGGCGAGCCAGACCTTGCGACGCCCGACGTGGTGCGGCGCGAGGGCGCGCGCGTCGCGGCCGACGAGCAGAATGGCTACACGCCGCACGCGGGCCTGCCCGCCCTGCGCGAGCGCGTCGCGGCCGACTACCCGCAGTTCCGCCTGACGCCCGACCGGGTCGTCGTCACCGCCGGCTCGCAGGAGGCGATGTATCTGGCGCTGATGACCTTGATCGACGAGGGCGACGAGGTGCTGCTGCCCGACCCCGGCTTCATCGCCTACGGCGTCATCACGCGCATGGCCGGCGGCCGCGCGCGCCACTACCGGCTCCCGGCCGCGCGCGACTTCGGCTTCGACGCCGACGAGTTCCGCCGCGCCGTGACGCCGCGCACGAAAGTGGTCGTCGCCATCAGCCCCTCGAACCCGACGGGCCGCGTGCTCTCGCGCGACGACTTGGCGCGGATGGCCGACGCCCTGCGCGGCACGGGCGCGTTCCTCGTCAGCGACGAGATTTACCGCGAGCTTTACTACGGACGCGAGCGGCCCGCCTCCCCTTCGGAATTCTACGAGCGCACGGTCGTCGTGAGCGGCCTGTCGAAGTCGATGTCGATGACCGGCTGGCGGCTGGGCTGGCTCTGCGGCGACGCGGACGTGGTGCGCAGCGCGCTCGTCCTGCACGGCTACGTCACGACCTGCGCCTCGGCCGTCTCGCAGAAGGCCGCGCTCGCGGCGTGGACTGACGAGGCCGACAGCGCGCGCGCCGCGATCCGGCGAACTTTCAAAGAGCGGCGCGACTTCCTGCTCGCGCGGATCGAGTCCGAGTTGGGGCTGCGGGCCGTCGCGCCCGACGGCGCTTTCTACACGATGCTCGACACGAGCGCGCACGGCACGTCCGCCGAGGTCGCCGAAAGGATGCTGGCCGCGCGCGTCATCACCGTGCCCGGCGGCGCGTTCGGCGCGGAATCGGAAGGCTACCTGCGCCTCTCCTTCTGCGCCGGCCGCGAAGCGCTCGCCGAGGGCGTGCGCCGGATGAAGCAGGCGTTAAAGCCGTGAATCGTCAATCGTCAATCGTGAATCGAGGAAACGGTTCTGACCCATTCACGATTCACGATTGACGATTCACGCTCTTTCGAGGTGTTCGATGAGTCGTAAATTCCGCGTCGGTATCTTAGGCGCGACCGGGACGGTCGGGCAGCGGTTCATTCAACTGCTGGAAGCTCACCCGCAGTTCGAGGTGACGGCGCTGGCGGCGTCGGACAAGTCGCAGGGTAAGGCTTACGGCGAGGCGTGCGCGTGGCGGCTCGCGGGCGAGATGCCGGAGTACGTCCGCGCGATGCCGGTCGGTGCGCCGCGCCCGCCGCTCGACTGCGATCTGGTTTTTTCGAGTCTGCCGGGCGGGATGGCGCGCGAGGCCGAGGGCGCGTTCGCCGCGGCCGGCTACGCGGTGGTGAGCAACTCGTCGGCCTTCCGCATGGACGCGGACGTGCCGCTGCTCATCCCCGAAGTCAACCACGGGCACCTGCGCCTGCTCGCGGCGCAGCGCGCGAAGTACGCGGCGGGCGGCTTCATCGTCACCAACCCGAACTGCTCGGCCATCAACGTCGCGCTCCCGCTCGCGCCGCTGCACGCGCGCTTCGGACTCGACGCGGCGGTCGTCACGACCTTGCAGGCGCTCTCCGGCGCGGGCTACCCCGGCGTCCCGTCGCTCGACATCGCGGACAACGTCGTGCCGTTCATCGAGAGCGAGGAGGAGAAGATCGAGGAGGAGACGCGCAAGATTCTCGGCACGATGAGCGGGTCGGAGATCGCTCACGCGCCGACGCGCGTGAGCGCGCAGGTTCACCGCGTCAACGTCACGGACGGGCACCTCGCCGCCGTGCGCGTGAAGCTCGCGCGCGAGGCCACGCTCGCCGAGGTGCGCGACGCGCTCTCGTCCTTCGCGTCGCTCCCGCAGGAGTTGAGGCTGCCGAGCGCGCCGGCGCGGCCGGTCGTCGTCCGCGACGAGCGGGATCGCCCGCAGCCCCGACTCGACCGCGAGGCTGGAGCCGGCATGACGGTCACGGTCGGACGACTCATGCCCGACTCGGTCTTCGACTTCCGCTTCGTCTGCCTCAGCCACAACACGATCCGCGGCGCGGCCGGCGCGGCCGTGCTCAACGCCGAACTGCTCGCCGCGCTCGGCCACCTCGAACGGAAGTAGCCGGGCCGGCCCGTTTCAGAAATCGGGCGCGAAGGGCGAAGGGGAGAGAGCCTGACGCACGAAGGGCCGGCGGGCGCGATCTTACTTGTCGCGCCCGCCGGCCCTCGTGGTGTGCGTCAGGCTACTGCCTGATCTCTCAGGCTACTGGGAGATGGTGACGGCGCGCTGCGCGACGCCGCCGAGCGGCGAGACGGCGCAGACGGTCGTCGGGATGGTGGCGATGTTGCGCTGGCGGAACGACCAAGTGCCGTCGGCGAGGACGGTCGCCGAGCCGAGGCGCGAGCCGGCGCAGCCCGTGGCCGTGTCGTTCATGACGCCGGCGTGGACGTTGACGGTGGACGCCATCACGCCCTGACTGTTGCGGGTGTTGAGGCCCTCGACGCGCAGCTCGCGGTTGTCCACGCGGCCCTCGGTGCGGGTGATGGCGACGCCATCCTTGCCGGGCTGCTGCTGGACGACTTCGGTCTCGACGGCGACGGCGAAGAGGGTGTTGGCGGTCGCGTCGAAGTAGCCCTCGGCCGTGGCGAGCGTGCCCTCGAAGCCGGCGAGCTTGTCGAGCGTGATCGCGTTGCCGCCGACGTCCGTAAGCTCGGCGGGCCAGCGCGAGTCCGGGTTCATGCGGACGAGCGCGCCGTTGACGCGGAACGAGCCGCCGGCGACGTTGACGTCGGTGAGCACGCCGGAGAGGACGTTCTCGGCGATCTCGATGAAGACCGAGTCGGCGACGAACGAGATGCAGTTGCCGCCGGTCGCCGTGGTGCTGGAGGTGGTGACGCCGGACGAGCGGGTGGAGCCGCCGATGATCGAGCGCGTGGACTCGGCCGACGGGTCGGTCAGCGCCTCGAAGGTGATGTTGCCGACGGGGGCGTCGAGGTCGGCCGTCTTGACGAGCAGCGTCGCGGGGATGGAGAAGGTCACGCCGTTGACCGAGACGGTGCGGTTGGTGCGGTCGTAGGCCGTGATCTTGCCTTCGACCTCGAAGATGGCGGCCTCCGCGCCCGGCGCGTGCGAGACGGGGGTGCAGGGGGCTTGGGCGTTCGCCTGAGCGGCGGACAGGAACATCAGGCCGGTCACGAGCAGGGCGAGCGTGAACAGCTTGCGCGCGGCGCGGGGGCAGTTAATAACGAATTTCATTTCGGGCCAGTCTCCTTAAGAGTTGTGAGTTAGGGGTTAATGCCGGCCGCCGGAGTTCGAGCCGGGCGCGCGCTTTCGCGCACGAGTCGGCGCGCGGGTAAGTCGCGCCGGCCCGCTCGGGCGGCATAGTTAAATCATCCGAACACGGCTTGCCCGGCCCGCACGACGCGTTTGCGTGCGTGCGGGTGCGTCCGCCGAATGCGGCGCGCCTTCGGGCGGCCGATCCGTTGGGCACGCGCCGACCGTCGGGGCCGGCGTCCGAGCGTTGAAGTCGGAAGACTGCTGGATTGCTCAGCTATGAGTGGTTCACAGCCGGGGGCTTTGCGACGGCCGGCGGGATGAGTCCGGCCGCCGTCAGACGCGCAGCACGCGGAGAGCCTTGTACTGTCGGGCGGCGGTGAAACCGCCCCGCGTCGAATCTGGCAGCGGCGAGACTAATTGCAAGCGCCGTGCCTCGCGCGCGACACGCGCGTCAATGCGGCGCGCCGCTTGATTCGGGGGCGGCGGAGGGCGGAGGCGGGTGTTGCACGGTGAGCCACGGCCGCGCCGCCGTGTTCAGGAATGAAACCGTGCGGCGCGCGGGCCTAAGAATTTCAAACCCTGAATTTCAGATCAGTCTTTGCGCGCGAGTGTCGCGCGACGGCGGCGGCTAATTCTTCGTGTTCGCGCGGAGCCAGCTCTCGGCGGCTTCGAGCGCGGCGTCGCGGCCGTCGCGCAGATCGGAGAGGCGTAAGGGGACGGTCTCGTCGGGGACGACGCCCGTGCCTTCGGGGTCGCGGCCGCCGGGCGTGAGGTAGGCGCGGATGCTGTAGTGGACTGTGCCGCCGTGCGGGAGTCGCGTGCTGCGCATGTTGTGGGTCGAGCCGGCGGACTGGCGGCCGACGACGCGCGCGCGGCCCGCCTCCTGAAGGAAGGCCGCGAACGTCTCGGACGCGCTCGCCGATCCTTCGTCCGTCAGGATGACGACGGGCCTGTCGTACGGGCGCGCGGGGCGGCGCGTGAAGTACTTGTCGATCCGCCCGTCGCGCCGGCGGAAACCCCCGTAGTAGGTCTCGCGCGGGAAGAAGGGGGAGGCGATTTCGAGCATCACGTCGGTGTGCCCGCCGGGGTTCCCGCGCAGGTCGACGACGAGGCCGGGCGCGTCGCGCAGCTTGTCTAACGCCTCGTTGAACCGCCGGCCGGCGGGCTGACGCCACCCGTCGAAGGCGATGTAGGCGAAGCCGGACTCCAGCCGGCGCGCTTCGACGCGCACCTCACCGCGCGGCTCGCGCACGACCTCGTAGTCGAACTCCCGGCCCGCGGGGTCTTCGAGGCGGAGGCGGCGCGGCAACCCCCACGCCATGCCGTAGAGGATCGACATCCCCGTCAAGTTCTGGAAGGAGCGTTCGGACGACGCGCCCGCGACGCGGCGGCGCAGCTCGGCGCGAACGTCCTCGACCGGGCGGCCGTTGACCGCGCGCACGATCTGG